>JACPDY010000111.1 GCA_016183775.1 Bacteroidota bacterium | reverse complement strand
GAACTCTTCAAAACCTTAGGAATGCAAATCCCGCCCAAAATTCTTAAGACAGAACCCAAAATGTAGTGGCACAAACCTAACCCCATGCCCGCAAACCCACATCATTGCTGAATTGTTAAAAATCAAGTGTCAAACTCGGGAGGATTACTGGAGCCGGCGCGAAACCAGGTATTTTAAACTCACCGCTTCGCTACGTTTTGGCAAAGCCGACGCGACATTATTTAAACGTAAGGGGCCCCGCGACGAAGGTGATTCAGGAGATTTTTAATAAACATAACGATCAATTACTTCGATATGATCAGTTTCTGTTTAACTACTTTATTTCCGGAAGACGCGATCACATAATATATTCCCGATGGGATAGTTTCGTAAGGTGTTACAAACAAATTACCTGATCCGGAAAGCTCATCAACGCCGGCATTTGTATAATATACTTCACGGCCCAAAACATCGTGAATAGCTACTGACACATTATCCTCGTTTTGTCCATTTAACTGTACAGTAAATGCACCTGTTGTAGGATTAGGAAATAACAGGCCCAATGCATTTTTATTTTTTTCCGTGGCTGCTATGGCCGAGTACGAATACTTCCCGTCAAAGTCGGTTTGTTTTAACCGGTAATAATTAATCCCTGTGTAAGGGTACTGGTCAGTATAGCTATAATTTAGCATCCTGCTGCTGTTGCCGGCCCCATTTAGCGTGGCTATCGGCTCAAAGTCAACCGCATTCATTGATCGCTCAATGGTAAAATAATCATTACCTGTTTCCGAAGCGGTGGTCCATTTCAGCTGAACCGCTTCTTCTTTAAGGGCAGCCCAGAACCTTATTAAACTGACAGGCAGTAGCGAACAAGTACAATAGGTTACTGACGCGTCGAATACATTGGTACCCGAATTGCTATCTACCTTAGGGTCGGCCGGTGTGCCGGCCCTGGTAGGGGCTACACCTGAATTATCACACAGATCTACATTCCCCGACAGTCCTCCCGTACCGGTAAATGTCGAAGTACCTGTAATCCTCAAGCCTCCGCAGGAACCGGCACATCCCACAATTGAACTGCCCGATAAACTCAGGTTTACAGTGGTAATTCTGCCGGCATTACAGCTGTTTATGACTCCGCCTCCGCTCATATTTATCGTTCCATTCACATTTATAATACCATAATTATCCAAATCGTCTGAGGAACCGCTTGTAGTTATTGAACTAATTGTCATAATACCTGTGGAATAATTAGTTATTGTTCCCTGGTAGGTTAAAGCGCCACCGGTTACGTTACCATTATTACAAAACACATTAGCATCACTTGTA
This sequence comes from Bacteroidota bacterium, assembly GCA_016183775.1. Taxonomy (NCBI): domain Bacteria; kingdom Pseudomonadati; phylum Bacteroidota; species Bacteroidota bacterium. Next base: position 3,052 of record JACPDY010000111.1, on the reverse strand, counting down.
CCTGAAAAATCAAAAGCATTAGTTCCATAATTTAATGTGCCGCTGTTATTGTATGTAAATGTTCCCGACCCGGTACGTGTCATATCAGCTGTATGGGTAATGCTTCCACAATTATTAATGACCATGCTTCTTGAACTGGCGAAAGAAATAGACCCGAATGTAGCGGTAGCCGATGATCCGACCTGAATTGTTCCCGTTTTTCCTAAGCTGGCGTCAAAAGTGGCGGGCGTCCAATCAGTAGAACTGCTTACCGCATAAGTTGTAGTACAGCCCGTTGAACAATCAACAGGACAAGTGGTACAGGGCTGGGAAAAAGTGTCGTAAGTAAACCACGCAAAAGCCCAAAAAGCAAAGAAGAGTGTCTTTAGTCTTTTCCAAAAAAAGCGATCTATGTAACGAACGGTCATCATTATTTCACTAAATGATAACTCTTAAAGTAATTCTTATACGTATAACGACATTCCAAGGTTATTAAAATTGTCATCTTATTTTGTTGAAAATCAATGGGAAAGCAAAAAAACTTCTTTTTTTTACGCGTACAAAGGTGATAAATAAGAGGGTTTATAGCAATCCTATTTTATTAAATTTGTAAGAGTCTGATTTTATATATATGCTAAAAATATATTAAATACATACAAATTATACTATTTAAAAAAATTTAATGTATGAGTCTGAATTATAAAAAAACGGAATTATTTACATTGATAAGATCAATGAGTATGTCCGAGAAAAGATATTTTAAGCTATTCGCCTCCAGGCATACAATAGGGGAAAAGAATAATTATGTCCTGCTTTTTGAGCTCATCGAAAAACAAGATCAATATAATGAAGAGGCTATCCGGCAACAGCTTAAAGGCATTGATTTTGTAAGGCATTTGCACGTGGTAAAAAATTACCTGTATAACCTCATCCTGAAAGCCATGCGTCAATACAACAATGAAGCTTCAGTAGCTGCCGAATTAAAAGGCATGATAGATGATATTAATTTTTTGTACAATAAAGGCCTGAATGTTCAATCGATGAGCATGTTGAGAAAAGCGAAGCGGTTCGGATATAAGTATGAGCAATTTTTCGCTTTACTGGAACTACTGGAATGGGAGAGAATAACGATCATGGAACGGGGTACGGATATTTCAGTAATAGAAAAACAACACGAAACAGTATTCAGGGAAAAAGAAGTGGTTATGCATAAAATAACCAACACCGATCAGTATACCGAACTTTCCGACAAAATACATATTAAAAGAAGGAACGAAGGTATGCCGCGGACAAAAGCGGCTGAAGACAAATACAAAAAATTGTTTGCCCATCCTATTTTGTCGGATGAAAATAAACCGAAAAGTTTTCGTGCAAAGCGATCGTATTACAACGCGATGGGGATACTGTCTTCGTCCGTGGGCGATGCTAAAGCCAGCCTCGCTTATAGAAAGAGGTCGCTTGATTTCATAGAAACTTCCCCGGAACAAAAAGGGATGGATGAAGGCCATTATATTTCGGCGCTGGGAAATTACATTATTGAATGCTGCGATTGCAAAAAATACCGGGAAGCTTTATTATACATTGAGAAACTCAGGAAACATGATGTAAAAAAAACAGAACTTAAAGCCAAGATATTTTCACGTGTATACATCCACGAGTTATCGGCCTATTTTGGCTTGGGGGAATTTGAAAAAGGTATTTCGATAATACCCGAAGCGGAGAAGGGTTTAAAAATATACGCGAAACAAATAACCGGGATACAGGAACTCCTCATCTACTCAAATGTGGCCAATATTTATTTGGGAGCGGGAAGACATAAAGAAGCGCTGACATGGAACAATAAAGTATTTACAGTCCAGGGCATAGACCTGAGAACGGATGTATTAAGCCATGCGTTGTTATTGAATTTAATAATACATTTTGAACTTAAAAATTTTGAGTTGCTCGACTATGCCGCCCGATCGGCTTACAGGTTCTTGTCGCGGAAGAAAAAACTCCATGGGTTTGAGTTCGTTTTTTTAAACTTTATAAAAAGAAAGCGGTCGGATTTTAGCACCGCAATCACAACAAAACGAACATTTAAAGAGTTGCGAGAAAAATTGATAGAAGTATACAAAAATCCCTATGAAAGACATGCTATGAGTTCTTTTAATTTCATTGCCTGGCTGGACAGCAAAATTGAAAAGCGGCCCTTTGCGGAGGTGATAAAAAAAAGCAATGCGACACAATAAGGACTGTTTTTTAGTGAAAATATTACCGGGCTACGATTATTTTATTCACAACATTGCGGCCTCCTGCATTCACGGAACCGAAATAGATACCGGGATTGAATGTTGCTCCATCTATATTCAGCAAGTGTGTGCCTGGTGACATATTTTTATAATCCGCCTCTACCACTTTTTTTTTCTGTCATATCGTATACTTCAAGACCCAGGTCCGAAGTGCTTTTCAATGTGACAGCCATTGTTGTTTCATTGCTGCAGATTGTGTCCCATGTGGGATCATAACGGGCGTAATTGTGCAGATCAACAATCTCTTTTATGCCTCTTATTCCGGCGGCATCTAAAAATGTTTTATGCCTGATATCTGATTAGCGTCTAAAGGGACGTTCAGATCGGGCTGAAATTTTTCCCAGGAAATAGGCAGACGAATAAGTGAAACGCCCTTGCTTTTCAGGTAGTCAAGGTCGGAGTCATTGGGAAAATTTTCCCAGGAATATTCCGCGCCGGACATATTCACCCCTATCATACTCCCGCACACAGTTTGAGAATGGACAGAAAGCACTTGAAAAAAGAGAGATAAAAAGAATATCGAGGGTCTCATTTGCATATTTTTTACAGGTATAGAAAAAATTTGTCAACAACAAGATAAAGTACTTTTCTCATGCCCCTTCATTTCATTATTCAACCACTCTTTAGCCAACCTTTTATTGTCCCGAGTTTGACACTCGAATCGAGGTCGCAACCCTACAGCCCTTGTTAATGCTGCATTCTTGTTTGGATTTTAAAATTTTGTAGTGAACAAACATTAACAAAACGTTGTTAATACTTGCGTTTAGGCTTGTGATTTAATT
>JACPDY010000110.1 GCA_016183775.1 Bacteroidota bacterium | reverse complement strand
TGTGTCGGTAAGTAACATAGGACTTGGGGTTGTAGAGGTTTATTTTTTTCCTCTAATTTTCACCTCAAGTCCTTATCTTTTTAATCTTAACTTTTTTATTATCAACCGTTTGTTGTCAATTTAATCCATAGCTCACGTTAATTAAAATGAATAGTCCTGATATAAGATCTAAACTTAGTTATTCCAATTCGGGATTTTATTTATCTGTTATAGCGGTTTTCGTCCTGCTCTTTTGGTCATATTCCAATCATTTTCATAATCCATTTCATTTTGATGATGATCATACAATAGTAAGCAATACGTACATAAGGGATATCAAAAACATCCCTTTATTTTTTAAGGATGCCAGTACTACCAGCTCATTGCCGGCAAATCAGGTTTATCGGCCCGGGGTGACCACTTTAAACGCGATCGATCATTGGATCGGTGGAAAATCCGACCCGGATCCTTTTTATTATCATGTTTCCATTTTTGTCTCATTCGTTGTACTCGGGATATTGCTGTTTTTCTTCTTCCTTAAAATAGTTGGGTCTTCAGTTTCCGGTAAGTGGAATAGATATTTGGCATTGTTTGCCAGCGCCTTTTTCTGTCTGCATACGGCCAATGCCGAAACGATCAACTATATCATTTCAAGGTCGGACTCTTTTTCAACATTGATGGTTGTGCTTGCTTTTGTAGTGTACATATACCTGCCGCAATGGAGATCAAAATTTATTTATTTAATACCTGCGCTTGTGGGTTTGTTCGTAAAGGAGCCTGCGATGATGTTTGGTCCTTTGCTTTTACTTTATGTGATATTTTTTGAGCAGGAGTTGTCGCTTTATGATATTTTGAAGGCGAAGCACCGCAAGCAGCTTTTGAAAGGGATACTAACTGCTGTCCCGGCAATTTTACTTTCTGCTTTGTATTTTTATTTTTCCCGGGTAATGACTCCTCCTGATTGGGCTCCGGGCGGTGGTAAATGGTATTATTACCTGATGACCCAGCCTTTTGTCATCGTTCATTACATTAATAATTTTCTTTTGCCGTTTAACCTTTCGGCCGATACTGATTGGGAACTTGTGCGCAGCATATTTGATGATAGGGTAATAACAGGTTCATTAATCATTCTTGGTCTGATTGCCTGTGCCGTGCTATTGTCGGGGAACAGATCAACCCGGTCTGTAACATTCGGGCTGCTTTGGTTTTTTATTGCGTTGCTTCCGACCTCCAGTATTTTTCCTTTAGCGGAGGTGTTGAATGATCACCGCCCTTTCTTTCCATACATAGGGCTGGTCATTGCTTTTGTTGGCGGTGTTTCATTATTAGTCGATCGTTATGTAAGTGATATTGACAAGCAGGCGAAGAGGATTGTATTGAGCATTGCAATTCTTTTTTTGTTAAGCCATGCCTATGGAGTTCATCAGCGTAATAAAGTATGGAGTACCGGCGAAAGTTTGTGGTATGACGTGACAGTAAAGAGTCCAAAAAACGCGCGCGGTCTGATGAATTATGGTAATTCACAAATGGCAAAAGGTAACTATACGGTTGCGCAGGATTATTTTGAGCGGGCTATAAAGCTTTGGCCTGATTATTCATATTTATATTTAAATATGGGTATTCTTAAGGCAGCCATGGGTAGTCAGCAGGAGGCCGGGCAGAATTTTAGTAAAGCTTATTCTTTGAACTCAAGTAATCCCGGGTACTATTATTATTACGGCAACTGGTTAAAGGAGCAGGGTAAATTAACGGAGGCGAAAGAGACTGTTCGAAGGGGTCTGGCGATAAGCCCGGGACATGGAAGCATTCAGAGGTTGTACGAGGAACTGATAACGTTGGAATCATTGAGGGCGGAAACAAATGCGACCGCGGAACAAAAAGTAAAGACCGATCCCACTCCTGAGAATTATCTGGAGCTTAGCTTGATCTATTATAAAGAGAAGAAGTATAAAAAATGTATTGAAGCTTCGAGGCAGGCATTGAAGCTCAAACCTATTTTTGCAGAAGCATATAATAATATTTGTTCGGCCTTTAATTTAATTGGAGAGTATGACAGCGCGATCGTTTCCGGTAAAGAAGCTTTGCGCATAAAACCTGATTTTGAACTTGCAAAAAATAATTTAAATGATGCTATACAGCGTAAATCAAAAGAAGATGAGGTGTTGTTGCAGGTAAAGCAGCATCCCACGGCGGAAAACTATATCAACCTTAGTTTGGTTTATTACAACAACGGCAATTTTTTAAAATGTATTGAGGCTGCAAATGAATCCAACAGGAAAAAGCCCAACGCTATTGCATACAATAATATCTGTGCCGCGTATAATGTATTGAAAGAATGGGATAAAGCCATTGAAGCAGGGGAGAAAGGACTTGCGATTGAGCCGGGAAACCAGCTGTTAAAAAACAACCTGGCTATGTCAAAGCAAAACAGGTAGAACGGATTCAATATTATTTATTGGCAAATAACCGGTCAAGAGTATCTTTATAGCCGGATATCTTTACCCCGATCTTATCCAGATCGTTTTCTGTATTTTGAATTTTCAGATTTTTTAAACCCAATAAATTTTCAGTTGAAATTTCTTTTGCCAGTCCTGTTGATTCCAGCAGGCGGAGTGTAATATTAACGATGAAGTAGGGGAGTGGAATGAATAACGCGTTTACGCGAATTGTGGCGCATAATGCTTTGTAAAATGCTTTATAAGTAACAGGACTTGTTTCAGCAACAGTGAAAATTCCATGCAGGTCCTTTTCAATAATTTTTTCAATAGCAATTGACAAGTCTTTTACGTCCACTGTTTGGATGGATTGTTTTCCTCCGTCTATCAGCGGAACAATTTTATTTTTTTTTATGAAAGCAGTCATGCTTTTTAGCAGTCCTCCGTTTCCTAAAATAAGTCCGGGTCTGACCACAACATCCTTGTTCGTATTAAACAGTTGCTCAATAGCATATTTTTGCCGACCGTAATTCGACAACGCATCAGGCTGTGCCGACATACTTGATATAAAAATATTTTTCACTAACCCGCATTTACGACTTACATTCAATAATTGTTTAGCCCCTTCTATATTTATCTTATTCGCATTTTTGTTTGCAGCATTGTGCTTAATATACGCGCAATGGATCATAAAGTCAGCACCTTGAAACTGTTTTTCATTAATTAGGGTACTCAGATCATACGGGTAATAGCTGATAGTTGAGGAAGATTGTGGCGGGGAATCTCTTACCAATGCCCTTACCTGGTATCCTTTCTTACTGAAGTGTGCAGTAAGAGCAGATCCGATAAAGCCGTTTGCTCCTGTTATAATGATTGTTTTATTTACGCTCATTTCAGATACTCATTTTTTAATGACATTCAATGCTGTTAAGTGTGCATTAGCCATTAGTGTGAAGGTTAATCCTTTAGCCGGCAAATAGTTGAACCCCGAACCATCCGCCACATATACATTTTTTGTTCCGCCCAGTTTGCCCTGCGGACTTAATGTGTAAGGGTCATCGCTTTTGCTGAAGGGGAGAGTTCCGGCATAATGTATACTGGATCCGTTTCCCGGATTAATTCGTTTTATAGCATAGGCACCTAATCTGCGCATCGCTTTAGTGTATTTTTTTTCCCGTATGTTGATCTTTTCCTTTTCATCCTCTCCGAGTATATAAGTCGCCTGTAATTTATCCCCGGTGATCGTGCCATTGTCTTTTATCAGCTCAAGAAATTTTAATTTATTTCTTTGTTCAGGATGATGGATGCCTATGATAACGATGCCTGACATAAGGTATCGCATAATTATCCTCGCGTCAACAAAATTAAGAGGAGCTTCTTTAATAATTCTGAAAAGCATTAATGACTGATAGCTATAGATAGATGCCATTGCTACATCAAAATTATTTTGCTGTTCGTCATGGAATAATGAAAGCTGGGCAAATCCCATTTTATTTTGTTCAGCTTCTTTGCCTAGCATAGCCGGTTGAATGCATGGAATATAGGTGTACGGGTTGCACAGTAACGGAAGTCGTTTGTTTTCTGCATTAAATGAACGCAAAACGATGCGCGCGCTGCCTAAAACTCCTGTTGCAAGAATTAGTTTTTTGCATTTAAAAGTTACAGGAGTGTCGGAGTTGGTGTTTGTACAATGCACTTCAATATAATCCTGCTTTTCGGAAAAACTTGTTGCCAAGTGACCGCCTATGTAGCTGAAATTGCTTTTCTTTTTCAGCTGGTTTACCGTTATCCACGGGCGATATGCACTTTGTTCTTTATCCGAATAAAAATCCATATCACGGTATGCGTATTTTTTTCGTTCACCCTGGTCATGTGTCAATAATGCCAATGCCGGACGACCTAAATAAAATCCATTTTTGTTAAACCGGTTTTTATCAGCTGAGTACTTTTTGTAAATAAGCCGGTGATTGCAGTCCATATCCGGCGCTTGTTGATAATTGGTCAGTTCGCCTAATGTGTATGGAGACGCATCATCTTTTGTTCCGCTTATCCCGATCCGTTCACTTACCAGGTTGTAAGCGTTCAACATCTTATCATAATTAAGACCAATGGTTTCCAGTTCTGGTTTTGAAAATTCGCAGCATCCCAGTCCCCATCCGCTGCCAAGTCCGCCATAAGATAAACTTTCCATTGGGAAAAATGTCTGAGAGTTGACTGGCAAATATTTGTCAACTAATTTCAATAGATGTTTGCGCGGAGGAGTAAGGTGTTCCCCTGTTTTCATTTTCCCCCACGAAATACCTTCCGCGTCATCTCCTATAAGATAGCGATATTGGTCAGGCTCGGATCTTCGTATGGAAATAAAATCTTTTTCGGGTATAATGGAAGAGTATTTGTTGTCTTCCGCGCCAACATCTATCATCGTAACTTTAACACCTGCTTCAACAAGCGTTTGAGCTGCCATTGCTCCCGTACAGCCCGATCCGACAACTATGTGATCATGTATTTCCAAATATCAGGCTATGATTTTTATAAGCAAACTTCCAAATGTTGTTTTAATGACAGCGCGAATGCCGCTCAGTAAAACGATTATCAAATAAACGGGGTTGCGTTTTCGGGTCAGAAAATGATCAGCATATTCAGGAGTAGATTCCATAATGGCGAATAAAATATATAGTCGTCTCCGCAATTCGGAACCAGGCTCCAGAAAGGCCAGTCCCGAATCAATCAGGCCAATGCTCCAGTTGTTTTTCAAAGCAAACGTTAGCAATTTCCTATCTGCGACAGCACAAATCGGGTTGGTTGACTGAATTGCATGGGCATAAAGTTTTTTGACTGTGTTGTTTGGCGATAGCCCTAATAAGTATCGCCCGAAAATTTCAGCTTCGTGTTCCGGCGAAAAGTCATCCATCCTTTTTGGTCGCTTTTTGTTTTAGAATAGCAATTTCCTGTGCCAGTGTTTTATTTTGTTCCTGTAATTTCGATACTACAAGTGAAAGGTGAAGGAGGTAAATGAGTATGGCAATGATGGCGCCGATAAATACTGTATTTGGAGGAGCATAAACACCGATCAGGTCGGAAATGATTTCCAGGCCATCTCTCCAGAATGAGAACAGTACCAGTACCGCGGTGCAGATTATCCACATAATCGCGTACTCTTCGCGCAACTTGCCTTTTAATATGAGGCGGGCTATATAATACAGGAATAATAAACTTGAAATAATGGCGATGATCTGAATGCGTCCCATGTCTATTTTTTACGTTTTATTCTGATAAATGTAAATATAATTGCCAAACTTACCTTAAGCATGTAGTATACCGATGCGCGTTTGCCGATCGATGATATTCCGCCCTGCCGTTCACGCATATTTACAGGGGTTTCTCCTATATTAAGGTTGTTTTTCGCATATAGAATGATGGCTTCCGGTTCAGGGTATTCATCGGGGTAATACTCATTGACAATTGCAAGCGTTTTTCGGTTGATCATCCGGAACCCGGATGTGCTGTCTGTGATTCTGACACCTGCAAGTGATCGGATCAGGAATTTAAAATAATTTATCCCAGTTCTTCTCAAAAGAGTTGATTGAAACCCGATTTTATCAATGAAGCGAGAGCCGATTACCACATCCCAATTGTGTTCCTCCCTGGCCCGAATAAGTTTTGGCAACTCCTCCGGGGGGTGTTGTCCGTCTCCGTCAATCTGGAAAGCAAAGTCGTACCCATTCTCAAAGGCGTATTTAAACCCTGTTTGCACTGCGCCTCCAATACCAAGATTTACAGGCAGATTCAGGGCAATACAGTTTAATTCCGCGATTATTGTCGCAGTTGAATCTATGGAACAATCGTTTACGACGATGACATCAAGCTTTATTCCGTTAAGTGATGCTGTTGTATTCACGGCGTTTATAACGTCGGAAATAGCTTGTTGCTCGTTGTATGCAGGTATTACAACCGCGTATTTTGACATTCTATTTTCGACTAAATTTTATAAAAAAATAACTGATCCTAACAGACGGGAGCTTAATGGAATTTATTATATTTATGTGTAATATACAAAAGTATTAAAATTAGAGGTAATCAATTAAGTTCAGTAAAAGTATGGAAGCCACTGCGAGTTTGCAGACATGTTTAAAAAAGTTCTTTGGATTCGAAAAATTTAAAGGAGATCAGGAAGATATAATTGCCAATGTATTGGCAGGAAATGACACGTTTGTTATTATGCCTACGGGTGGGGGTAAGTCACTCTGTTACCAATTGCCCGCTTTGATAAGTGAAGGTACAGCCATTATCGTTTCTCCTCTTATCGCTTTGATGAAGAATCAGGTCGATGCGATCCGTAACTACGGTACAGAAGATGGAATAGCGCATTTTATGAACTCTTCACTTAACAAGGCGGAGATCCTGAAGGTGAAGGAGGATATAACATCAGGAAAAACAAAATTACTGTATGTGGCTCCTGAATCATTGAACAAAGAAGAGAATATCAATTTTTTAACCGATATCAATATTTCGTTTTTTGCTATTGATGAAGCGCATTGTATTTCCGAGTGGGGTCATGATTTCCGCCCTGAATACAGGAAGCTTCGTCCAATGATAGAGCGCATTGGCAAAGTGCCGATCATCGCCCTTACCGCCACAGCTACACCCAAAGTGCAACAGGATATTCAGAAGAACCTGGGTATGCAAAATGCCAAAGTGTTTAAGTCGTCATTTAATCGTCCTAACCTTTTTTATGAGGTGCGCGCGAAACAAAATGTTTTAAAGGAAATCATAAAATACATTAAAGGGCATACCGGTAAATCGGGGATCATATATTGCCTGAGTCGCAAAAAAGTGGAAGAGATAGCTGAAGTATTAAAGGTAAATGGTATAAAAGCATTGCCTTATCATGCCGGGCTCGATGCCTCTACGCGTGCGAAGACACAGGATAAGTTCCTGATGGAGGATATTGATGTTATAGTTGCTACAATAGCTTTTGGAATGGGCATTGATAAACCAGATGTTCGTTTTGTTATTCATCATGATATACCGAAAAGTCTCGAAGGCTATTACCAGGAAACCGGCAGAGGAGGGCGCGATGGAGGTGAAGGTAAATGTGTTGTTTTTTACAGCTATGATGATATCCTGAAGCTGGAGAAATTCATGAAAGGTAAGCCGGTAGCTGAGCAGGAAATTGGCCGTCAGTTATTAATGGAAACTGTTTCCTATGCTGAATCATCTGCCTGCAGAAGAAAATATTTGCTGCATTATTTCGGAGAAACCTATAAAGACGACAATTGTAAAAACTGTGATAATTGTGTAAATCCAAAAACAAAGATAGAGGCGATGGATGACGCAGTACTCGTGATTGAAACAGTGCTGGAAGTGAAAGAGAAATTCAAAGATGTGCATATCCTCAATATTCTGATGGGTGTTACTAACGCGGCCATCAAAACGTATAAGCACAATGAGCTGGAAGTATTCGGGGCAGGTGCAGGGGATGATAATAAGGGTGAAAAATACTGGAGTGCTGTTATTCGTCAGACCATTGTCCTGGGATTTCTTGCAAAAGATATTGATAATTACGGTTTGCTGAAAATTACCAAAGAAGGCCGGGCCTTCCTGAAGAAACCGCATTCAGTGATGGTTACACGCGACCATGATTATGAGAATGATGATGCCGGCGATGATGATATTGCAGTGGGCGGAGCTCAAAAAGCCGGCGCCGGCGCCGACCCTGTTTTGTTCAATATGTTAAAAGATCTGTGTAAAAAAATTGCCAGGCAAAAAAATCTGCCGCCTTATGTGATCTTCCAGGAAATATCATTGGAAGAGATGGCTATACAGTATCCGATAACCATTGAAGAAATGGGCCATATTACCGCAGTAGGAGCGGGCAAGGCCCAGAAATTCGGGAAACCGTTCGTGGACCTGATCGCGAAATATGTAAGTGAAAATGATATTGAACGCCCGCAGGATCTGGTTGTGAAATCAATCGTAAATAAATCCGGATTAAAAGTATATGTTATTCAAAGTGTTGACCGCAAGCTGCCGCTCGAGGATATTGCCAAAGCAAAAGGTTTAAAAATGTCTCAGTTGCTGGAAGAAATGTACAGTATTGTTTCCTCAGGCACTAAACTCAATATCGGCTACTATATTAATGAACAAATTGATGAGGATCGCCAGGCAAATGTGATCGAATACTTTAAAGAAGCCCAAACCGACTCCATAGAAGATGCCCTTGAAGAATTTGGCGATGATGATTATTCCGAAGAAGAAATGCGATTGATGAGGATAAAGTTTATTTCGGAGTATGGGAATTAGGGGCCTCACCCAATCCTTTCCGAAGTAGAGGGCTTTTAAAAAATAATATGCCAACTTTATATATAATAGCAGGGCCTAATGGTGCGGGGAAGACAACATCAGCCAACCAAATACTTCCGGGTGTTATAGATTGTATTGAGTTTGTTAATGCCGATTATATAGCGAAAGGGTTATCTCCATTTAATGCTGAAGGGGTTTCTTTTGAAGCAGGAAGGATAATGCTTAAGCGAATCAAGGAGTTGGCGAACCAAAACGTTGATTTTGTTATTGAAACAACTTTATCAACTTCATCATATGTGAAGTTTATTAAGGAGTGTAAACAAAAAGGCTATTATGTGATATTAATTTATGTTTGGCTTGATAATGTTAAGCTTGCAAAACGAAGGGTTGGATTTCGTGTTTCAAAAGGCGGGCACAATATTCCTTCTGACGTTATTGAAAGACGCTATAACAGAGGGCTTCGGAATCTTCGGAAAAAATTCTTAAATTTGTCTGACGAGTGGATGATGGTAGACAATAGTGGCGAAGAATTGATGAGAGTAGCATTTAGCAAAGCTGATGGTCTAAAGATCATTGACAATAAAAAATATAATTTAATAATTGGAAATGAATAAAAAGCGCCCAAAAGATCTGCTTGAACGAATTTTTAAAGCAATGAAAATTGCTGTTGAAAAGGTTTACGAAGACGCCCGCAAAAATGGCGATGAACTTGTTATTTCCGAAAATGGCAAGGTGAAGAAGATTAAGGTGACCTGACTATTTTTTATTTTTGTTGGCCGAGTTTTGGTGTTATACACTACTTATCCCTGCACCACGCTTTATAATTGAATTTATCAAAACCGATACATTGAAAAGTGTCACTTTTTGGTATCGCACAGTATCCTTTCCCGTTGTCGTTCACCATTGTAGTATAGTAGTAGTTATTATCTTCTCCATATAACCACCATTCGCCTGATCCATTGTTCATCATTGTTACCTTAAAATTCACAATTGAACTTTCGGCTGGGATAATGAATCCCTGTCCCGTTATCAATCCCCATGAATTACTGAAAATGTTTGTCCAAAGGCCAATACAAATAATTATTACGCTTGTTATTATGGCAATAAACTTCAGGATTGACTTCATAAGTAAGTAGGTTTGCAAAACACAAATCAGTTACCTTAACCTGTTGATTAATAGTAACGATGTTCCAAACAAAAAGAAAGCCCCTGTTTGATGTAATACCCCCAGCAAAACCGGCACGCTATAAAGGAGTGTAAATACACCCAATAAAAACTGGCACAAAACAATTAGTACCAATGCATTTACAATGCGCTTCTGCAAAACAGTCAATTCAATTTTGCGTGCCTTGTAATATATAAGCCCGACTATAATTACTACAGCATAAGCAATGTAACGGTGCACAAATTGCACACCCGCTCGTCCTTCAATAAAATTTCTCCACCAGGGCTGTAATACAAACATAGAGTCGTGTACCCATTCATCACACATTTTGGGCCAGGTAGGGCAGAGGTAGCCTGCTTTCAGGCCCGCCACAAAGGCTCCGTAAATAATTTGAAGAATTACTGTGCAAAATAAAATGACACTCCATCTTTTAAGATTTGAGATTTGAGATTTGAGATTTGAGACAGCGTCTTCGGTCTCCGGTCTTCGGTCTTCCGCCCCCTTCCTTTCCTCTTCCAACTTTGAACTTTGAACTTTAAACTTTAAACTTAATGCTGTCCAGAAAGTAAATCCAAAAACCGTAAACGCACTTATCAAATGTGCTGCTAATCGATAATGACTAACCCGCGGCTCTTTGCTTAGTCCGCTCTTAACCATATACCAGCCGAGCACTCCCTGGAAACCGCCGAGAATTAAAATGATGATCAATTTCTTAAATAAATCTGGTGTTAATTTTTTTCGTGCCCGGAAATAAATAAATGGCAAGAGGAATACCAGCCCTATCATCCGCCCGAGAAAGCGATGAATGTATTCCCACCAGTAAATGGATTTGAATTCTTCAAGAGTAAAATGATAATTAACCTGTTTATACTCCGGACTCAGTTTATATTTTTCAAAAGGTATTTGCCAGTCGGCATCACTCATGGGTGGCTTGGATCCAACGATCATGTTCCATTCAACCATCGATAGGCCTGAATGAGTTAGCCTCGTCATACCTCCTATAACTACCATTGCATATATCAGGAAACATCCTGCAAAAAGCCAGATGATGATTGGTTTAATGTCTTTCTCAGAAGAAATTGTCATTCGCGAATTTTTGGATAGATTCTCAATCCAAAGTAAAAGTAAAAGTTAAAAATTGTTAATTTATATAATAACGAATTAATATTTTAAGTTTGTAGTACAAAGCTGCTAACCAATGAAGCGAACAATCTTGTTTTTAGCACTTCTGCCATTATGCATGATTGGACAGGAAAATACTTCAACCATAAGGATCCCTTCCCTGCAGTTTGGAATGCGAAGTACCATAAGCCTGTTCTCCAGTGATGAAGAAAATATAGGAACCGGTGTTGGTGGACAATTCCGCGTCAGGCTGGCAAAGCGTATCAATACCGAATGGTTTGCGGATTATATAACATCTGATGTTTATGGTTTGGGTCGTCGTAATGTGGGGCATATTGGCTGGTCAGTTATGTTTTATCCTTTTAACGCAGAAACAATTAAAGGACAATTCACTCCATATATTTTAGCCGGTCATTGTTTCGATTACAACAGCGTTACAAAGAATGCCTCAAACGAGCCTGCGATCGAACGCTGGAGTTCGGCTGTGCAGGGAGGCCTGGGAACTCATTATAACCTGACCGATAATTTCGACTTCTCTCTTTCCGCACAGTATATGATGCACCTTGGCGATGATGTGCATGTGCATAAAGTAAATATTGCCGGTAAGGACCAGTTGCTGATAGAAAGGGAAAAATTGGGTTTAGAAGGACATTTGCTGGTGACAATAAGTGTGAATGTATTGATCCCTGATTTGCGTAAAAAGAAATAATATGCTTAAGCAAAAGTTGGTTATGTGTTTTATGGCGATAAACTGTTTCGCTTTTTCACAAACCGAAAATGGCCGTTATATTCACAAAGGATTGATCAGGGCAATGGCAACAATTTCGCCCGGAGTATTGCTGGAGGCAAAAGCGAATACCATTTCCATACATGGAAATTTTGATGTTTATATTGATGAAGATATTTCTTTAAGGAGTGACGCATTCTACTATCTGAATACATTGGGCAACGAAAAACCATTCGTGTTTAATCATTCTGTTTTTTCCGGCGCTTCGTACCATTTCAAAACCGTTAGTCATATTGATCCTTACATTGCTTTTCAGCCTGGAATTGCCATCGCGAGGTCGTATGGTCCGTATGTTATTACACCTACCAACCAGGTAAATCCAACAGATGATGACAGGGCGCAATACAAAA
This sequence comes from Bacteroidota bacterium, assembly GCA_016183775.1. Lineage (NCBI taxonomy): Bacteria > Pseudomonadati > Bacteroidota > Bacteroidota bacterium. The sequence goes on along the minus strand of JACPDY010000110.1, from coordinate 1,395 downwards.
CAACAGCCGATCCCCTGCTATCCGGAGTTGTTGGCTTTAACTATTATGCGAGTAAAATATTTCATCTATTTATAGAAAGCCGTTATGTATTCGGAACCCACCTTTCGGACGCTCCTGGTCCGACCTCGCTTAGCGAGATCAAATTTTCGTTTGGACTTGGCTTCAATTTCAATTGAGCTGGCTGCCTTATTTGTTCATAATTAATTGAAAATCAATGTAATGTAAAATATTGAATTAGCTATCTATTCAATTTCAGGCTAAAAAAGCTATAAAATTTTCCCACCTTAAATAGATTTATTATCTTCGCAACCCCTGTAACTAAGGGTATAGATATATAAACTAATAAAAAGCATTAAAATGTACGCAATAGTAGACATAGCCGGGCAGCAATTTAAGGTTGAGCCTAAACAACGAGTATATGTACACCGCCTTGAAGCCAAAGAGGGAGACAGTGTTGAGTTGAAAAACATCCTGCTTCTTGATAATAATGGTAAAGTTACTGTTGGCACTCCGCTTGTTGAAGGTGCAACTGTTGCCGCGAAAGTATTATCTCACCTTAAAGGCGACAAAGTGATCATCTTCAAAAAGAGAAGAAGAAAAGGGTACAGAAAATTAAATGGTCATCGTCAGTATTTTACACAGATATTTATTCAGGGAATTGCCGCGAATGGTGAAAAGATGAAGTTGGAAGAAGCTCCTATAGTAAAAGCTAAAGGTCGCGAAGAAGTGGATGAAGTAGTGGTGGAAGCAAAACCTAAAAAAACAAAAGCAGCCCCTAAGGCAGCGGCAAAAAAAACAACAAAGAAAAAATAAGCATAGTTCCTGACAACTATCAACCAACAACTAACAACTAACAACTAAACAGTCATGGCACATAAAAAAGGTGAAGGTAAAGTAAAGAACGGCCGCGAATCGGAAAGTAAACGGTTAGGCATCAAGGTATATGGTGGTCAATCGGCCATTGCAGGTAATATTCTTGTTCGCCAAAGAGGTACTAGGCATTATCCGGGTAAAAACGTAGGTATGGGCAAGGATCATACTTTGTTTGCACTGGTTGATGGTACTGTTGTTTATAAAAAGTCGAAAGAGGATCGTTCATATGTTTCGGTTGTACCGGCCACTGCGTAAACACAGATAGATATTGAATAAGATCCCCTGTTGTTTTCTTCAGGGGATTTTTTATTTTTATGTAATCCAAATGTGTGTCATTCTTTGCTTCGTTCGGAATGACAAATAAATCGAGTGATAATTCATTTAGAAACTGTTTAAATTTTATTCAATAATATTTTTATAGCTGCAAAATGAATCATTGCCTCACTTGTTTCAAGCAAATATTCAAAATCTTTACTCAATCTTCGTTGGTTTTCAAACCAAGAAAAAGTTCTTTCAATAATC
>JACPDY010000109.1 GCA_016183775.1 Bacteroidota bacterium | reverse complement strand
CCTTATGGACATCTATACCGCAACCGGTTGTTACAACCTGTTTGAATTTTATTTCTTGCATTACGTTTCATGTTTTGCACGAAGTTAAATATTCATCCTCGGTTGGTGTGCTTCATTCTAGCTCATGACCATTTCATGGTTTTATATTTTTAATAGTTTAATTAGTTTGACGCATCGACTTTCGCCTTCCGACTCCCGACTTCTAACTCCCCACTTCCGACTCCCGTCTTCCGACTTCCCACTTCCCACTTCGCACTTCCGACTCCCGTCTTCCGTCTTCCGTCTTCCCACTTCCAACTCCTTCTACTGAAAATCATACCAATCCCTTCTCCTTGTCATCTTTAGGTCCTGCAGCACAGCCGACTTTACGTTTATGTCTATCATATAACTCTGGCGCGGGCCAAAAGGCACCCAGGTAATTTTCATTTCCCAGCAATGCAGGTCGCGATAAATGTTTAGTTGGGTGTAGGTGAATTGTTCGGCTTTAAAATCGTACCCCGAGTTAAATCCTATCTTCCAGTTTTTGGTCAGGCTCACATCGCCGCTGAATGTAAGTGATTGTGTTTTTTGTACTGGCAGTATACCTTGTCTTAAAAAATTGAAATTGTAATACACGTTAAGCGACCACGGAACATTAAAGTCTACATACTGATTCCGGTTCTGATTAATGAACCGTATCTCATCCTTACTTCCTTTGGTGCTTTGTTTGGGGCCGGTAGTGCTTTTGCTGCGCAGGCTTGTACTCAGGGCCAGAGAATAATTGATTAAACGTCCGGGCAGGCCTGATTTATCATATTCGAATTTTTCTATTCTCACACCTTTATCATTGATCTGGTAGGGATCAAGCAGTCCTGTAAAATTTACATCAAGATATTGAAACAATTTGGTACGCGCGCTCATGTTTATCATTTGCCACTTGAAATTGCGAAGAGCCGTGTTGTAAGAAGATGATATGCTGAACATATCAATGATATGTATTTTCTTTTCGTGGTTAATGGTGTCTTTCTTGTTACGCACTTTTGCTTCAAGTGTATTGTTGATCGACCAGGATACTACACTTGAATTTCCGGCTGGAGGTGAGCCCCACAGATTATTCTGAAAGATGGAGTATTCCTGTTTATTCCCATTTGAATCGGATTGCACTTTTTTATATGCTCCCCACTGCGGCTCACTGAAATCGGGACGATAACTATAGCTGACGTTTGGAATAATCAAATGACGTATGTGTTTTACATATCCTTTCCTGAACTGGTAATTGCCGTATATTTTGGTATTCAGGTTGGTCGATAAGCTGAAGTCGTTGGCCATTTTAATTCCTTCAACTGTATCGGTTAAAATAGTTTTAGTGTCATTATCATAACGCTTCGAAATGGTTTGATAATACAAGCTTGAGTTAAATACCGCTGAAGGACTCATGGTGAAATATTTCAACACATTGAGTGAAGTGCTAAGCGGTATGCTCTGATGGAACCCATTTCGCATTTGCTTATATGTTTCAGGTTTAAAAAAGAGGGAGTCGTAGGCACTTATATCGTTGCGTACTTCGGCGGAGTAGCTGAGCCCAATCTTATCGTACCACATCGGTATAGCTCTTGTTTTACTTTTGAATGGATAGATGCGGTTCATAAAGAACGCGACCTGCGGCAGGCTCACATCAATTTTTTTTGTAGTTGTGTTTTGACTGTGCCGGGCCGATGCTGTTAAATAAAACGGAGTGCCCAGCCAGGATTTACTTAAGCTGATGTTGGATTGAAGCGTATTGTTCAAATATACATTGGGATTATACGAGTTGAACCTGTTATAATTGCTTGTACCCGCGTTCACACTTGCCATAAACGATACGCCTGGATGTGCCTTTGCATCCTGGGCATGGCTCCAGCGTATAACAAAATCTTTTTGCTGGGTAAAAGTGGGCAGTTCTTTTTCACCTATTTTAAAATTTGAAAAGTTAACCTGGAAATTACCATTGTACTTATACCGTTTAACGTAATTAATGCTCGACTTAGCTCCCCAACTGCCTTTCGAATAAATGTCGCCTCTCAACGCCACATCAAGTTTATCGCTCACGCCCCAATAAAAACCTCCATCGCGCAAAAAGAATCCCATGTTTGCCGATTCGCCATAGGTTGGAATAAGCAGTCCCGATTTTTGTCCGTGTTTGTTCGGGAAAAATCCAAACGGTACCGCCAGTGGAGTAGGTATGTCATTGATCACGAGGTATGCCGGGCCGGTTACGATAACATCATCCGGGATCACTTTCAGCTTATTCGCTTGTATGTAAAAATGCGGATGTTCTAGCTCACAGGTGGTGTATTTTCCATTACGTATGTAAACGGTATTGTTTGAATCTTTTTTTACAGTTTCCCCATGTATATATCCGCCGGCCTCTTTAGTGATAACTTCAGTTATGCGCCCTTTTTTTGTCTGAAAATTATAAGTCATGTTACGCGACTTAAAGCTTTGTGCTTTTTCGGTGAACACCGGCAATTCAACTTCGGTATTGGCACTGTCTTTTCGTCCTGTAGCATAAACCGTATTATTCTTCATATCCAGCTCAATATAACCGGCTTTCAGGTTCAAATCTTCATAAGTTACCTCGGCGTTTCCAAAAAGGTACATTTTTTGCTGAGTAACATCAAAGCGCATGGAATCCTGGGCTGTATATTTAACTTTTGATTTGAGGGGCATATTATTATCAGTTACAGCAACAACAGTATCTTTAAAGGTAACAGCGGACTGTAAATTTTCGTTTTTTTTGCGGGAAAAGGCAGATTCAGTCGCTAAAACTGTCGTGATTATTAACAGAATAGTGCGGATAACTAGTTTGAACGTTGGCGCAGACAGCAAAATGTACCTTTAAATTTGTGTGTAATAACCTTTTCGGCTTCAAAACTAAGTAAAATACTTTATATCAATGGGTTGTAAACGGGGGCATACTAACAAACATTGTACCATACTCCTTTTAATGGGTATGGCCCTGTTATCCGGCTCATGGAAGGTTGTATATCGTCCGCCTTTTGATCTTAAAACAGTTGTTATTGATGCAGGACATGGGGGTAAAGATCCCGGTTGTTCGGGTGTGAAATATAAAGAGAAAGATGTGGCGCTGGCAGTGGCCCTGAAGCTTGGCAAGTTCATTGAGGAAAATTGTAAAGATGTTAAAGTGGTTTATACCCGTACCACCGATGTATTTCTTGAATTGCAGGAACGGGCCGCGATTGCCAATCGCAATAACGCGAATCTGTTTATCTGCATTCATTGCAATGCCAATCCGAACAAAGAAGCGCATGGTTCGGAAACGTATGTGATGGGTTTGCATAAAACAAGGGGTAACCTGGATGTAGCCAAGCGGGAGAACGCCTCTATTTTACTGGAAGATAATTACAAGAAAAAGTACGAAGGTTTTGATCCCAATTCGGATGAAGCGAATATTATTTTCAGTTTTTACCAGAATACCTATCTCGAGCAAAGTTTAAACCTAGCCGCTAAAATCCAGAAACATTATAAGGAAAAAGCGACACGTGTCGATAAAGGTGTCCGCCAGGCCGGCTTCCTGGTGCTATGGAAAACAGCCATGCCCAGTTTGCTGACTGAAACAGGTTTTTTAACGAATGTGGAAGAGGAAAAATTTTTAGGTTCGGAGAAAGGACAGGAATATATTGCAGTGTCGATATTTAAAGCTTTTCGTGAATATAAAGATGAGATAGAAGGTCGAAAAACGAAATACGATGATGTGATAGAAAGACTTCCTGTGTATGTTGCGCCTGTGGATACAGCAGTTGAGGATCAGGCGGTAAAGCAAGAGACCGGAGATACATTGCATGGGACTGAAGGGGATGTGAAAAAACAAACTCCCGACTCAATAAAAATTGTAAAAGAAGAAAAGAGAGAGTCGGATAAAAGGGAAGTTGAGAAAAAAGATCCTATAAAAAATGAAAAACCGGCTGAAGGAAGTATTTTATTTTATGTTCAATTGATAACATCGGATAAAAAGATAGAGCCCGGCTCTGAAAGATTTAAAGGAGTAGAAAATATTACAGAGTTTATTGATAATGGAGTATACAAATATGCGGCCGGCTCATGTGCTGCAATGGATCAGGCTTCAAAACTTCAGTCCGAAATGCGAAAAAAGGGCTTTACTGATGCTTTTGTTGTCGCCTTTAAAGATGGAAAACGAATAGGCGTTGATGAAGCAAAGAGGCTGCTAAAATGAAGCCTTATCGGAATTTCGGGTTAAATAATAAAATCGTAAATTCGCCAACTGTAATTAATTCATAACCTTGACTTTAAGTAAAGAAGTAAAAACCGGTATTGTTGTGGTCGTGGGCTTGTCCCTGTTCATTTACGGCTTCAATTTTTTAAAGGGCTCCAACCTGTTTAAAAATCAGAAAACCATTTATGCCGTTTATACAAATGTTGATGGCTTGCTTGAGTCAAATAATGTTCAGCTAAGCGGTTTAAAGGTCGGCCTCGTTAAGAGCATTAAACTGATGCCCAATGACAGGCAGGGGCGTATTCTCGTGACTATGAGCGTGGAGGATAACGTAAATATTCCTTCCGATAGCAGGGCCCGGATTGTAAGCTCGGATCTTTTAGGAACCAAATCAATCCGTTTTGAATTAGGTACATCATCGTCATTGGTTAAATCCGGCGATACCCTGGTATCTGAAAGGGAAGATGACCTTAGAGCGGCGGTCGACAAGCGTATAGCCCCTCTTCAAAAAAAGGCTGAAGGACTCATCGCGTCTATTGATTCGGTTATGATAGTTGTACAGGAAGTGTTGAATAAAGACGCACGTCATAACCTGACGAAAAGTTTTGAAAGCATTAAAAGAGCTATCGCCACCTTCGAAAAAACTGCCTTACGCCTTGATACACTCGTGTATTCGCAGCAGCATAAACTTTCGGTCATTTTTTCTAAAATGGAATCCATCACATCTAACCTGGCCAACAATAACGATAAGATCACAAAAGTGCTTGCCAATTTTGAAAGCATCAGTGATTCTCTCGCGAAGTCCAAGATCAAAACAACGATCAATAATGCCAATGAAGCTTTAAGTGATGTTTCAAAGATATTGGCTAAAATAAACAGAGGGGAAGGGTCAATGGGCTTGTTGGTTAATAATGATTCGCTGTATAAGAAGCTGGATAAATCGGCCAATGAATTGGATCTTCTTATGCTTGATCTGCGTACAAATCCTAAACGCTATGTTCATTTCTCTGTATTTGGTCGTAAGGATAAATCGAAGAAAAAACAACCTGTAACACCCTAAGGGAACGGCATGGGTATAGCCAATATAATTTTCATTCTTTTACTGGGTGGCGCTACAGCTTGGTTTACCATAAATTTTAAAAAGGTAATTCGCAATATCCGCCTCGGCAGGGATGCCGACTTCTCAGATAATAAATCACAACGCTGGCTTACAATGACACGCGTGGCGCTCGGGCAAAGCAAGATGTTGACCCGCCCGACACCTGCAATTTTGCACATTTTTGTTTATGTAGGTTTTGTACTTATTAATATTGAAGTGCTCGAAATGCTTGTTGATGGAGCTTTAGGAACGCACCGATCACTTTCATTTATGGGAGATTTTTATAATTTCCTGATCAGCTTCTTCGAAGTGCTTGCTTTCCTGGTAACTTTTGGCTGCGCGGTTTTTCTTATTCGCAGGAATGTACTCCATATAAAACGCTTCACGGACAAAGAGCTGGATGGCTGGCCACGGTCGGATGCCAATATTATTCTTACAAGTGAGATACTTTTAATGAGTGCCTTGTTCTTAATGAATGCTGCTGACCAGGTGCTTCAAAGCAGGGGTTATGGACATTACATACAAGCCGGTTCATTTCCAATCAGTCATTACATCACCCCAATGTTAAGTGGTATTTCAGATGACGGACTTGTAATGATAGAACGCGTTTGCTGGTGGTTTCACATTATTGGTATCCTGGGTTTCCTGAATTACCTGCCATACTCTAAACATTTTCATATTCTACTTGCTTTCCCGAATACATATTTCTCTAACCTCAAACCCAAAGGACAGTTCACTAACCCGGAGTCGGTGACCAACGAGGTTAAAGCGATGCTGGATACTACTTTTACTCCACCTCCCGCGGATCCCAATAAACCTATGCGTTTTGGTGCTAAAGATGTTTATGACCTCACCTGGAAGCAATTACTGGATGCGTATTCATGTACAGAATGCGGCCGTTGTACTTCATCTTGTCCTGCTAATCAAACAGGTAAGCTGTTGTCGCCGCGAAAAATAATGATGGATACCCGCGACAGGCTGGAGGAGGTTGGAAAAAATATTGACACAAATGGCGAATTCAGGGATGATGGTAAAGGATTGGGAAATTATATTTCAAACGAAGAGCTATGGGCCTGTACAAGCTGTAGTGCATGTGTACAGGAATGTCCTGTGAATATTGATCCGCTTTCCATAATAATTGATATGCGCAGGTATTTAGTGATGGAACAAAGTGCTGCACCGCAGGAATTGAATCTGATGCTTACGAATATAGAGAATAATGGAGCGCCCTGGCAGTTTTCTCCTGCCGATAGGTTGAATTGGGCAAAGGAAAATTGAAGAAAAGAATTTTGAATTAGAAAAATGGCAATAGAACTTAAGGTGAAAACAATGGCTGAGTACCTGGCTTCCGGTGAAACACCTGAAGTATTGTTTTGGGTAGGCTGTGCCGGAAGCTTTGACGACAGGGCTAAGAAGATTACAAAAGCCATTGTGAAAATTTTAAATCATGTTGGTATTAAGTTCGCTGTACTGGGAACCGAAGAAGCTTGTACAGGTGATCCTGCCAAACGTGCCGGCAACGAATTTCTGTTCCAGATGCAGGCTATGAATAATATTACAGTACTGAATGGATATAATGTAAAGAAGATAGTTACCGGTTGCCCTCATTGCTTTAATACTTTGAAAAATGAGTATCCTCAGCTGGGAGGAAATTATGAAGTGATCCATCATACTCAGCTGGTGCAACAATTGATTGAAAGCGGTAAATTGAAAGTAGAAGGCGGAAGTTTTAAAGGAAAGAAAATAACTTTTCATGACCCTTGTTATTTAGGGCGTGGTAATGATGTATATGAAGCGCCGCGTGAAGTGATACAAAAACTGGATATTGAATTGGCCGAAATGAAACGCAGCCGTTCAAAAGGGTTTTGTTGCGGAGCAGGAGGGGCGCAGATGTTCAAAGAAGCCGAGAAAGGAAATAAAGAAGTGAATATTGAGCGTACGGAAGAGGCCTTGGCCTTAAATCCAGAAGTGATAGCTACAGGCTGTCCGTTCTGCATGACGATGATGACAGATGGAGTGAAGCATTTTAATAAAGAGCAGCAAACCAAGGTGTTGGATGTAGCGGAGTTGGTTGCACAGAACATCAACGAATAACGAATAAAAAACGAATTTACGAAATGAGGGGAATTGTTTTAATTGGATTTGGAATTCTATATCTAATGAAACCAAATCTTTTCCAGCGCGGAATTTGGATGAAAACATCAGATGTTGCTGCTACTAAAACACCCGAAGAATATGGAAAATATATGCAAAAGATAGCAATCGTATTAATTATTATTGGTTTGGTATTATTGGCATATGACAATCGACAAGTTTTCCAACAAAAGTCAGAAGATAAGAAGACTTATAGTTCAATTTAATAGTGGCAGAAAAATGCAAGTATGAAAACAGTCGATCAACTTCCACCACATAGTCGCATCTGGATATATCAAAGTGTCCGAGAACTTACTACAACAGAAGTAGCCGAAATAAAAACAAACGCCCTTTCGTTTTTAGATCAATGGACATCGCATGGAAACAACATGGATGCCGCTATTGATGTTTTATACAATCGTTTTGTAATTATTGCAGTTGACGAGCAAACGGCGCCTGCAAGCGGTTGTGGTATTGATAAATCGGTGCGTTTTATACAGGATGTGGAAAAACAATTCAATGTGTCTTTGCTTGATCGGATGCATGTGGCCTATAAGGCAGGGGATTCAATACGCTCCTGTTCGTTGTCAGAGTTCGAAAAGCTGATCAATACCAGGCAGGTTGATGAGAATACAATTGTATTTAACAACCTCGTTTCTACGCTTGCCGAATTAAAAACTAATTGGCAAATTCCTTTAAAACAGAGCTGGCACAGGCAGATGTTCATTGGTAAGTAGTATAAACGCAATACGATAATTTGTAATTAAATGGGAAATAAAGTCAGGTTCGATGGCTCAATATTTTCAGGTATTGCATACTTCATTTTATTTGTTGCAGACGGAGGTATAGGGATATAAACGACCACTACAGTTCCTGTATTTATTCTGCTGTTTAAAGTTATTTTTCCCTGCAGTCTTTCAACGGCGTTTTTTACAATATACAAACCAAGACCTTCTCCTGTTGATTTATCAGTGCCTTTGTAAAACATTTCGAATGCTTTTTTCCGAGCTTCGGTTGACATGCCTTGTCCATTGTCAGATACCTTTATTTTGTAATACTTTCGTCCTTTATAAACTGAAATATTTACATGCGGATTGGATTTTGCAGGATCGTAAAACAATACAGCATTATCAATAATATTTTTTAGAATAAGTTGTATCGGATATTTTTCCGATTCCATTATAATTCCTCCTGTATTTGTTTTTATTTTGATGTTACCTGTTTCCCCCCTTGTTTCTTTGATTTCCTTTAAAATAGTTTCTATTTTTTTTTCAATATTTATTTTTTCAATAAATATATTTTCCTCGTGAAGATCTGGTACCTGTGAAATACGATCTAGTATTGCCGATAATTTTTGTGCGCACTGTTTCATATAATTAACGGTTTCCTGCGGGTTGTCACATTCGTCATAATATGCCAACAAGCCATTCATTGAACAAACGGGGGTTTTGAGATCGTGAGAGGTTTTGTAAAAAAACAGGTTTATTTCTTTTATTTTGTCTTTAAGTTTTTGTTGTGTCTCTGTTAATTGTGTTATCTCCATATGAATCCCAATCGAACCCATTGTATTTCCGTTTCTATCCAGGTAAGGAGCATTGCTTACCAAAACATGAATTGTTTCCTGGTATTTTGTTTTCATAATTGCCTGGCGTTGTCCGGCCGCTTCGTCTTTTTTGGTTAAAAATTCGTTGTTGCTTTGAGATGTGGAAGTAGCATCTGTGAACAACGTATGAGCATGCATTCCCTGCAGTTCTTCATAGGAATACTTAACCATTTCGCAATATTTTTTATTTGCATATACAATACAGTCGTTATTGTCAACTATCACTATACCTTCATTAATGGCCTCCACTATTCTACTCCATTGATGCTTGGGGGAATAGTCAAACAATTTGTACTTTTTAACAGCAATAAGGGAGGCGACTGAAAAGGTTGTCATCAATGCAGTTGTCAATGGAATTGAATCGACCCGAAATACAAGAGGAAGAATTGCCTCTAACACGATTCCCCCGATAACCGGAAAAGAAAACCCAAGCAGTAATAGAAGAGCCTGGTTTTGTTTTCTTTTATTGTTTTTTGTTTTGATATAATAAACCCATAAAAGAATAAGCATTAATAGTGCCATTGTACATATCCAGGTATAAGTTATTACTGTAATCAGTTCTGGTTCGGGACTTATTATCCACTTGAACTGTTCTGACTTTGTTATTTTGTATAAACCAAGCCTTGCGGTAGTGCTCATTTCAAAAATGATGGCGGGAAAAAATAAAAATAAAGAAATCGGAATACTTGAGAATTTTTTGTCCCACTCCGTAAATCTTAGGATAAAGATTATTCCCAAAGGCATCGTATACAAGCAGGGTTGTCCTGATATTCTAAACCATTCCACCGCATTCTGGGTTGAATTACTTGCATGGGCAAATCCATCGGTTATTTGCCACAGCCCCAATAAAAGAACAAAAAATGAAAATGTAACTGTTGTTCTGCTTTGAGGCAGGGTAGCAGAAATATAAATAAGTATAAATAGGTTAATAGCTGCGGGAATAAATGATAGTAATATTGCACACGGCTCGTTAAAATTTATATTAAATAAGTCTTTCAGTTCCATAATACAATCTGATTTTATGATTGAATATTTAAGCAATTATACTTTATTGCCGGGTGTAGAGTTGTTACAATAGTGTCTAATTACTCACAGGTGTAAGAAATTATGGCATTTTGTCATTTTTGAGGTAAAGGTTGGGAGGCGATTTCTTAGCGTCTTTTCAGGTGTACATATATGAAAATCAAAAGATTAGACTATGCGTTGCCAATAAATGGAGAGGAACATCTACATATTTGAGCAAAAAGAGTTGAGTTTATATCGAATAAGCTTTTTGTGAGTTTTAGTGTTTCTGCCTGCAGGTCAGCTACCGTGTGGACACATCTTTTTCAATTTTGAAATCCCGAAGGTCTGCCTGCCGGACAGGCAGGGTTGATATTATTTTATGTCACCCTTTCAGGGTTCAATTTATTTCCTTTCAAATTTATTCTACAATAATTTCACACCTTCGGTGTTTTTTGAAATCAATATATTCGATTGAAAATCACACCCATATGCCCTTTTCATCAAATATTTAAAACGCTCCCGAGTTTGACACTCGAATCGAGGTCGCAACCCTACAGCCCTTGTTAATGCTGCATTCTTGTTTGGATTTTAAAATTTTGTAGT
>JACPDY010000108.1 GCA_016183775.1 Bacteroidota bacterium | reverse complement strand
TTATTTGCGGTGGGCTGGGACCCTTCCATTCAGCAGAGGGTTAAGGGCGGATTGGCCGTAACTCTAACCAAAAAACAAGGTGAAACTAAGGTTTATATTCCTGTAACAGAATGAATAAAATACTTTTTGCGGGCCTGGTATTTTTTATTGCAGCTTTGCCTCTCTGCTCAGCGGCTCAGTCTACATCAACTAATACAAATGATTCGCTAAGTAAATATGGATTGAGCATTAATGGCGGATATTTATTCGCAGTTTCCGATGCGGATTTTACCAGGCATTATCATACCTCGCCTGTTATCGCACTGGCCTTTCAGTATTGGATTCACTCTCTTTTTACCGCTGAGTTTGCTGCCGGATATTCCCGTATGAAAATAATTGACAGGGAGGTATACGCCTTAACCTTCCCTGTTTTAGGTTCAAATGCCGGTCTCCCTTATACAGAACTCGTTGGTTGCGATCTTCGCATTATTTATATGGAAGCGAATGTCAAAGCAAACATGAAAACGATTAAAGGCTGGCAGCCTTATGGTTTACTGGGGGTCACTTACGCGTTTTTAGAAACCAATCCGCTGGATGGATTTGATAAGAAGGGGAACTACCAGATCATACGTAATTATGTTAATGAAAATCCTTTGGGTGTCAACGCGGGTGTTGGCGTAAATTTCAGATTAGATAAACAACTCTCATTATTCGGGCAGGTAAAATATACAACCATCTTTACCTCCCAAATTAGCAAAAATGCCGTCGGCCTTTTGAATGCAGGATTTGGACTTATTGTACATTTCTAACCTTATCTTCAAAACTTCCGTATCATCACAAAATCATTCATAAAATAACCGTCACCAATATCAAAATCGGCAATGCGGTCAATGACAAATCCCATTTTGAAATAGAAATTAATGGCTTTAATGTTTTGACGATTCACTGTTAACTCAATGCTTTGGGGATTTTCCAGTTTTGAAATGAGATAGTTATACAAGTGTTGTCCAATACCTTGCCCGTGCTTTTCTGTATCAACATAAAACTTATGCAAAAAATAATTATTTCCATTCCGGCTTACCGAAGCATAAGCGAGGGTTTCGTTGCTTTCATATACAATAGTAAACTCATGACCATCACTCATTTGCTGCTGAATACTCAGGGGTGAGTACATGCGGTCAAGCATATAGGTGACCTGGTTCATTGTAATGATCGAGGGGTAATGTTTTTTCCAGATTTTATCAGCCAACTGCGCAATAACAGGTATGTCGGAAGGTTCAGCCTTTTTGAATAGCAGTTTCATTATTATTCAGGTAGCTTAACCTTCAATGTAATATCCTTATTCACTTCCGTATCAAGTGAGCTTTTATCCAACACATTTACGATCTCAGCGTGTGTTTGAAAACCCGCAGCCTCAACTTCCATACGGTAAGTACCGGGCGGAAGTATTATTACATAATGACCGTTGGTTTTGTTTGGAAGATAATTGCCATATATCTCCTGTGTTTTATTATCAGTAACAGTGATGAAAACATCCGCAGGGTTCACTTTTTTCTTAGGGTCATAGGAATCAAATACACCCCGTATAACAGAATACTGAGGTTCAACATCATCAAAAGTTACGCGGTAAATATCCAGGTCGCCGATACCCTTTTCACGCAAAGCGGATATATAAGCATAGCGTCCATTCTCAGACATACGCAGGTTCATATCATCCTCAGGTGTATTGATCGGGTAGCCAACATTTTTAACTGCTATCCATTTACGCGCTTCTTCATCGCGGTCAGCTTTAAAGATATCGTAACCACCCATACTTGTATGTCCTTTGGAACTGAAGTAAAGCGTTTTTCCATCGGGTGAAATATTAGGAAAATCCTCATCCTGATTTGTATTAATTTCCGGACCGAGATTCTCCGCTGAACCCCATGATCCGTTAGGAAGAATACGCGACACATAAATATCCACACCACCTATACCACCCGGCCTGTTGCTCGCAAAGTAAATAGCGTCCCCTTCGGACGTGACAGAGGCTGCTATTTCATGACCTTTTGAGTTTACATTGTCACCCAGTATCCTGGCTTTGGTAAATACTTTATTGGCATCGGTTATCGACATGTAAATGTCGCCCTTGCCGTCTTTGAAATAATACAACAGCATTTTATCGCCCTGTCCCGACAGACCTATCACTTCCTCATTGCCATCGCCCAGTGTGATAGGAGGCCCAACAACCTGCGCCTTCGTGTACTGGCCATTCTTAACATTTGAAATAAATATGGTCGGAGGATATGCACCATCTATGTTAACTTCAGTACCTGTTCCGGAACGTTTGGAGTTGAATACGAGAAAGGATTCATCTTTAGGAATGAAGGGGTAATAATCCGCAAAGGGTGAATTAACAGTTAAACCAAGGTTTTCAAATGTCACCTTCAGAGGGAATTTCATTAATTCCTTTGCATTGATACATTCCTGTACCTGTCGGTCAACTTCCTTCAGATTTTCCGGCTTTCCTTTTCCCGCTTCTTTAAAAGCTGTATAGGCTTTAATGGCATCATCAAAACGATAGGCAAAATGGTACGCGCGCCCCATTAAATAACGTGCATTCTGATCAAAATCATTCGTCCGCAAAACTTTTTCTAAATATGGAATAGCCTTGGTTTTATTAATATTGGAGTTCAGGTAGCAGACCCCGATATTATAATTGCATTCCATGTTCCTGGGTTCCTTTTCGAGAATAGTAAGAAAATCGTCCAGGGCTCCTTCATAGTTTCCCCATTTCATTTTCTCTTCAGCCGTTTTGAAATCGGAAAACTTATTCTCGACAGGTTGTTGTGCAAATAAATCTGTGTATGGGAATAAAATAAGTATGAAAAACACTTTAAATATTGGACTGAGCTTCATGTCAATTCATTATTTTGTTGATAATGCTTATAATATATCTGTTATGGTACAATTTCATTGGCATCCATCCAATCGACATTATGATATTAATTTGGTTATACATATAATCAATTTTCTTAAACAAGTATACATGATTTTTTTCAAAAAAAGCAAGGAAAAATAAAACCTATAGAAACAGCATATAATTCAACAGCTAATACCTTCTATACAGCTTTGGGTTCGTCCTGTTTTTATGTGGAAAGTTATATATTTACACAAGAATTAGTCCACTACCATCCCTATTATTTTAAAATATTCACCTTAAACATGATAAAAATCTCTACAAATAACCTGACGCTTACTGCGATTATTCTGATTATAAATAACACTTATAGCCAATTTACATTATCCGGTAATGTAAAAGATAACAGCTCAAACAATATCAACAACGCAAGAGTCATTATTTTTAATGCGGACACTTCATTTTTCAAGGAACAAAGAACAATGAGTACCGGTAATTTTACCTTAACCAATATTCCTGCTGATAATTATACTATAGGTATAACTGCATTGGGAAAGGAGTATAAAACAGGTATAGTTAATGTTAGCTCAAACCAAACAAACCTGAATTATACATTAAATGCCGAAAGTAACAAGGGAGTATGGAACATATTAATGGATTCACCGGAACCACTTGGTGGTACAGATTTAGGTGTTATGCTGGGAAATGGTAAAATATTTTATTGTCATAACTCACAAGACCCATTTCTGTTTAATCCGGATAGTAATACTGTAAGTTACCCAACTGGTGATGTGCAAATTCAGGGTTGTGCAGCTGCAACCCTGCTTCCTGATGGCAGGATGATTTATGCCGGCGGAACCCTACAAGCAGTTTATGGACCGGGGACAAATAAAGTTAAAGCCTATAATCCCGCTTTAAATATCTGGCAAAGTGAGTCAGATATGATTGGATACAGATGGTACCCGACAATGTTACTTTTGCCGAATGAAAAACTACTTATAGTCGGTGGTGGTAATCAAAACAACCCTAAACGAACAAACAGCTCTGAAATTTATGACCCCATCTTAAATACATCTGTTGCCACAGATACCGTTGCTTTAGGCAATGAGGTTTCTCCAGTTATTTCTCTATACAATGGAAAGGTATTAATGACCCATCGTCCGCCACAGCTATTTGATATACCTTCTAAACAATGGAGTTTAACGGGCGACTTTGTTCAGGGTAATCGTATGCCTAATGGAGATCACGCTGATCACGAACTAACACTACTTCCTTATTGTGACGGAAGAGTTATATCAATTGGATATAAGTCATTCAATTCCGGTGTGGTTGGTAACCTGACAGAAATTTATAATCCTGCAACTCAACAATGGTCTCTTGGAGCCAATTATGCTCCTGTACGTTCAAGATGCAAATCAATTCTTTTACCCGACAAAAAGATATTAGTACTTGGCGGCTATAAGGAGGAAAGTACAGATCCGACAAATGTAAACGCATGGGGTTATATGGCTTTAGCAGACATGTATGATCCTGCATCCAATTCATGGAGAAGGCTTAATCCAATGAATTATGCCAGAGAATATCATACTATAGCTACATTAACTGCAGATGGAAGGATCATAGTGGTAGGTGGTGAAGGACAACCTGGAAATGAACCCCCAAAAAGTATTATTGAGGAATTTAAACCACCTTATTGGTTCAAAGGTGTTCGTCCTGAACTAAAAAATATTAGTCAAACAATAATTACCAGAGGGGGACAAATTACTTTTGATATTGAAAAAACAAACGCTCCGACAAGTGTAATTTTAATGACGCTTCCGGCTGTTACGCATTTTATGCATTCAGACCCTATGCGATATGTTGAATTAAAATTTACCCAGCAAGGTCAGCAGATCACTGTATCAATACCGAGTGATTCATTGATTATACCTTCGGGTTTTTATTTTATTACAGCTATGGTTGATGATATACCAGCAATAAGCACAATAATTAAAATCAATGGCACATCATCAAAATCAATCAGCCCTTCCTGTGGAACATTAATGGCTATTGAGGAAACTGAGACAAATGTAAATTCTTTACCCTATCCAATGCCTGTTCAATCAGGTGAAAATGTAAAAATTAATTTTAAAAACAACATTGAAGGTGAAATAATAATAATAATAAGGTGGACAGATATTACCGGCAAATTAATTGAAGATAGAATTATTCATTCTAATGGCAACCTCAATGAAATTAATTGTAATGTGCCGGTGTTAAATAAAGGGATTTATTTTATACAAATAATAACTAATTCATATGGTCTGACCAAAAAGGTAATAGTAAATTAATCGTTTTAAGCCCAACATAACAAAAGAGAGTTAATGATTTGCAATCCCGGTAATTAAAATTTACTATTCCTCCGGAGGAACAATGATCATATCCACCCTCCTGTTTTGCTCCTGTCCTTCCTTGTTTGTATTGGAAGCAATGGGATATTTTGCTCCGTAACCATAGTAATAAATTTCGTACTTCTCTTTAGTTAATTTGGTGCGTAAATAATTATTTACCGCAAGCGCGCGCTGGTAAGAGAGCTTTTCGTTGTAGCTTGTTGTACCAAGACTGTCTGTATGTCCTTCAATAATGATCTGAGAACCGGGGTACTTTAAAATTTCATCTATCAATTGATCGAACTCGGTTTGGGCTTCGGGTTTTAAAATAGCCTTATCAAAACTAAACAATACAGATGATCTTAAACTGAGGTATTTCCCCGCCCCGATCGCCGCGATCGCGTCAATATCGGCACCAGGCCAGTAACCGTGGCAGTCATCGCCGAGATCGGTTAAACGAACATAATTGAATACTTCACCTGGTTTAACCGAATCACCTATATCAACACTTGCTTTACCCCCATTGATCTTTCCTACGTTTAACCATTGTTTCCCGTCTTTTGATATAGCCAATTCAGTAGTTTCAATGTATTTGCCCACTTCAAATATATACAGGTCGGGACCGTTTATGTTTATAAGGGCATTATCAGTAAAGTGAATAACCAGGGAACCCTTACAACCCAATGTAAGAAAACCTTCATCCGTACCGGTGAAATCGGAAACTCCTATAGCCCGGGAAGAATCTAACGCGCCCGGAATGGCGCGGGGCTTACCATGTTTAAAACTTATCACTTCATCGGCAAAGGAAATATCGCCAAGCGGCAGATAAACCTGTTTCCCATGTCCGTCGGAGTAGTATTTACCCGTTTTTGTATCAACTTGCGCGCAGCAGAAGGAAACGGATAAACAGAAGGCCATATAGCAGTACTTCAGCATACATCAAAGTACCGAATTATTTGCTGATCTTAAAAATAGGTTGAAAAACCAAATTGGATACCGGCGGTCCTTGATGACGGATTTCCCAACAGGTCCGTTTCCCAATGATACCTGTAATTAAAGCGCACAACAGTGAGCTGAGAAGGACGAAAACTGATGCCCGGAACAAGAGCAATAATGTGATCTGAAATATTCTCCCCTGTTTCTTTAAAAATTCCCACATTATAATCAGCGTACTCTGTTCGGAAGGCTATATTTAAAGTGCTCTTTTCCCATCCTAACATTTTACGTTTAATAATTGGCTGTACAATATCCAAAAATCCGCCCTGCTGTTTATTTCCAAACTGCTGCGTATATGTTACAGGGACATCTATCATCGCCCATACCCATTCGCCATTAATGTAGGTATTGATATGGGATATAGTTGTATTGAAATCGATCGCGAACAGATCCACTCTTCTTCTCGCGTCAAGCTGCAAGCCGTCCTCCATAAATTTATTATAAATACCACCCATCCATGATATACCTACCTCCCCTATTTTTCTGTGCCTGATAGCAGTTTTAGCGGTAACAAGAGGCACTCCGTTAAAACTTTCATCAAACCGTTCTGTATTTTGTTTGCTTGAAGGAAGCCAGGTCCGGTTCTTGTCATTGGCAATTATTGTATTATCAAAACCATTTGTTAAATACGCCTCATAGGCCCAGACCCATTTGTTGTAGGCATATTTTCCGAAAACACCAAAACCTGCGTTACTCCACGTAGAGGGAATGATAGTGGTAGCAGAGATCGGACGGTCTATAAATTCCCACTTTGGTCCATCATGGTTTTGGTTGAACGCGCCTATAGGATTTAAGATAACCCCACCTCTGAGATTAAAGAACGGATGTAATTCAATATCCATTGAAGCGAACTCGATCCCGATCTCCCTTCCTCCTTCTTCAAATTCGATCTCCGATAGAAATTTTATCCGTTTTTTAATTGTTGAAGAGATAAAAACAGAAAGCCGCGGAACCCGGAATGACAATCCTTCCGACACACCATCAGTTCCGGAATAGCTGCTGTTCGCCTCAAGGTATCCTCCGATCGATACAGGTAATTTATCCATTTGCAGGAAAGGACGATTATAGATCGCGTCCATATTCATATGTAACTTACCTGTGTCGGCAGGAATACGTTTAATAAGGGAAGAATCTGTTTGAGCCAATGAAGTACCGGTAAAGGCTGTAAGAGTAAAAAATAAGAGTGTTCGGTTCATTTTAAGATAGTTGTAAGTAAATATTCGTTTCATCACTGGTTACAGGAAATGATCTTAACTTCTGATCGGCCGGCCCCTGGATAATCTCTCCCTTATTGTTGAATTCACTATTGTGGGCCGTACATGTAATAATATCACCATTAACACTTAATTCCACACCCTGGTGTGTACACTTCATGAATAATCCTGTATAGGAAGTGTCGGAATTACGGTAGACAACAATTGGAAAATCCAATTTATCAGTTTTTACAATAAGGTATTTACGGAAATTGGTTATATCGTTTTTAAGAACAATAAACTCTGTTTTAGCTACGCGTATCATATTGTTATTCACAACACCCTGAACGTAATGAGTGGGACTGCAGCTTTCTGTAAAAACAGATATGCCTATCAGGCCAAGACAGGAGCCGCCACATAATTTTAAAAAATCCTTCCGTTCCATTTTTTATAAGCTTTCGAGAAATTTTATAAGATTTTGTTTTTCTGCTTCACTTAGCTGGTTGTACAGATCTTTACTCTTTTTAGCCTCACCATCATGGTATTTAATTGCCTCATCAATGCTTGTGGCACGTCCATCATGAAGCAGAAAGTATTTTCCACCCTGGGAATTTTTGGATAAACCCAGTCCCCATAATGGAGGCGTTCTCCATTCACTGGTCTTAGCCACTCCTTCCGTATAATTATCATCTAAATCACTCCCCATATCGTGAAGTAACAGGTCTGTATAGGGATAAAATGTTTTATTGCTCAGGGCGCCTATATCGGAGAACGGCGTGGTCCATTGCTGAACATGACAATTGGCACAACCTGTATTTATGAATAATTGCTTTCCGGCAATAACTGCAGCATCAGCCTGGTTACGTTGAACAGGAGCCTTTAATGTGCGTAAATAAAAAACAACATTAAGCACATTCGAACTTTCAACCTCTGGTTCCGAAACGTTGTCGGCATAAATACCTTCTATGCCGTTTATTCCCGGTTCATAGGGAGAGTATTCAGAAGTAATCCCCATATCCTGGTTATAGGCGTTCACCGTCTGGTGCAGGAGGTCGATGGCTGCTGCCTTTTTGCCAAAACGCCCAATGTATTTTCCTCCGACCGACTGGTGATACCATTTAGGTGTAAAAAATGATGGAGGAGCAATGTAATTTGGAACACCTGAAATGCCATCACCGTTATTGTCGTTCGGATCGGCGTTTGAAAGTATCTGTGCATCGGTTAAAGCTTCTAAAAATCCTAATCCTGTATTTGCGGGTGGTGTGAATTTCGCAGATGATGCTCCCGCAGGTATTTGTTCAGGAGCATATCCGGGGATGGACCTGTTTTGTAGTTGCGGCGCTCCGTATTGCAGGTATTTATTCCCGGTAGTATCCGATTGCCCGAACCGGGTAAGCGTTGTAAATGGATGCCCCTTACCGTCTCCGGCATGACAACTGCCACAGGATGTAGCCACAAAATAAGGTCCCAGACCTTTTTCGGGAGAGAACACTTCATCGTTGAATGCAATATCACCGGCCAGGAACTGCGCGTTCTGTGAATTGCTGAGTCCGTCTACCGGACCATCTAGGATTTCATCATTATCCGGAGTTTTGGGCAGCATCTTTTGACAGGCGATCAGGCCAATAATAGCCAATGACAGGGCTGCTAATACAAGATTTTGTTTCATCGGAGAAGGTTTGTTTTCAAGATTATTATTTAATCAGTTTTAAATTATTTTTAGACTAATCTAAATTTTAATTATGGCAAATATAAAAACAATTATTATATTTGTACATCTTTTTAGCATAAAAATTATGAATTCGCTCACCGAAGAAAACTATATCAAGGCGATATACAAGCTCTGTGAAAAGAGTAGGGAAGCCATAACAACCAATGCTATCGCAGACAAAGTACATACAAAAGCGGCATCGGTAAGTGATATGCTGAAAAAATTGTCGAAAAAGAAGCTTATCAATTACCGTAAATACCAGGGTGTTACTTTAACAACGAATGGGGAAAAGATTGCATTGGACATTGTCCGCAAACACCGGCTGTGGGAATTATTTCTTGTTCAGAAACTGAATTTTAAATGGGATGAAGTACATGATATTGCCGAACAGCTCGAACATATTCAATCGGATGAATTGATCAGGCGGATAGACAAGTTTCTTGATTACCCCCGGTTCGATCCGCATGGAGATCCTATTCCGGACGAGAAAGGGAAGCTGCATATACAGCAATCTAAATTGATGTCGCAGATCAAAAAGGGAAAATACTGTATTATAATAGGAGTTGTAGATCATTCTCCCGCCTTCCTGCGCTACCTGGATAAAACCGGATTGGAGCTGGGAAACGAATTAAAAATTGAGGATCGGGTGGATTATGATCAGAGTATATTCATTCAATTAAAAAACAAACAATCAACACACATCAGTCATGATGTAGCTAAAAATATTCTTGTACTTGAAAAATGACAACCAAAAAGGATAGATCATTATCGGAAGTACATGGCAGTGTAAACACAGATCTTAAAAAAGGTGGGTGGAAAAAGCTGTTCGCTTTCTTAGGTCCTGCATACCTGGTGAGTGTTGGATACATGGATCCCGGTAACTGGGCAACTGATATTGCCGGTGGCAGCCAGTATGGATATAAACTCATTTGGGTGCTGTTGATGAGTAACCTAATGGCATTACTGCTGCAAAGTCTCAGTGCCCGGTTAGGGCTTGTGGCTGGCCGTGATCTGGCACAAGCCTCACGTGACAGCTATCCTCCCTTTGTAAATTTTTGCTTATACATTCTTGCCGAAGTGGCCATAGCTGCCTGCGATCTGGCTGAAGTATTAGGAATGGCCATAGGGTTACAACTTTTATTTCATATCCCTATATTAGCGGGGGTTTGCATTTCTGTATTGGATACTTTTCTGTTATTATTCCTCATCAACTTTGGAATAAGAAAAATAGAAGCATTTATTTTAAGTCTCGTAGCGATCATCGGCCTTTCTTTTTTTGCCGAAATGCTTTTTGCGCAACCCGATCTGGCAGAGATTGCCACTGGCTTTATACCTTATCTTCCGGATTCAAACGCGTTGTATATCGCCATTGGAATAATCGGGGCCACTGTAATGCCGCACAATTTATACCTGCACTCTTCCCTGGTTCAGACACGCGCGTTCAGCCGGAATACTGCATCTATCAAACAGGCAATAAAATTCAACATTGTCGATTCCACTATTGCGCTCAACATGGCTTTTTTTGTAAACGCAGCCATATTGATACTTGCCGCATCAGCTTTTTACCGTAACGGGCTTTTTGGCGTGTCGGAGATACAGGACGCGCATAAATTTTTAGAACCCATGCTTGGAACACGGTGGGCGCCGGTATTGTTTGCTGTTGCCCTGATAGCAGCGGGACAAAGTTCAACGATAACAGGTACGCTGGCGGGACAAATCATAATGGAAGGATATCTGAACCTCCGCATCCAGCCCTGGATGAGGAGACTTTTAACCCGTTTAATAGCGATCGTACCGGCATTCATTGTTATTTATTTAAATGGTGAAAG
>JACPDY010000107.1 GCA_016183775.1 Bacteroidota bacterium | reverse complement strand
GCCGCGGCCCTTGGTAAGGCTTGCACCTAACGCGATCTTGGTGGGAACAGGACTGATATCGAGTGCCTGCTGATCGGTGTTGCACACAATAAAATCAACACCTTTAATGCCCTGGCGGAACATGTGGTTTACGGCATTACTTCCGCCTCCTCCTACGCCGATCACTTTAATGATCGAGTTCTGGTTTGTTGGTAAATCGAATGTCATCATATGGTTTAAAGTATTTAGAGGTAGTTAATCGATGTTTTTATTTTGTTGCAGCCAAAGTTCCTTATAAATAAAGGCTTGCCGACAAAGGGGTTTATTAACTTTTGAACGAGGGGGTGTTAATTACGTCTGCCTGCGCTAACACTTCGACTTTGCTCAATGTGACTTCGGCAGATAAGCGGCGACCTTGCTGCTTGACCGAGAATAATATATGATATTGCAAGCCTGAAGGGCTTGAATGTAATCGGGGTTATAAAAAACATAATCCGACAACCCTGAAAGGGTTGAATGTGGATTCTACCAATATATTCAACCCTTTCAGGGTTGTACAATTATTTCAGTTTGTAACCTTCGGTTTCACCGAAGGTTATTTATATTCAAGCCCTTTGGGCTTATCTGAATAATATTGATTTTTCCTTCCGAAAGCTAAAGGAAGCCCCCAGGGGATTGCGTTTGGACAGAGTGGTGTTTGTTTTTGTATATTTAGTTGTTGATATACGTTATAGATATAACAGCAATGCGCTGAATGGAAATATCACGGAATGCTGATATAACATTGTAGGCACTAGTACAAGGAAGAAATGAATAGATATTATTCAAATATAAGTTGGTTTTCGATTCTCCTTTTCGCTTCGGGACTGGCTTTACTTGTGACGACATGTTGTTGCAAATATTCAGACCTATTTAAAGACATTACAATTAGTCTCTTTTCAGCAATTCTACTTTTGTGGTTATCAGAAATTCGAGACCTTGTTCGAGACAACTCAAAATATGGTTTATATGCTGGAACTTATAAAAGGACTGAAATATATGACGTAGACCACAAAGCAACCATAGACAGCAAATACATTTCGCTTATCGACCAGTATAAAAACGTAGACCCGAAAATTCAACTCAGATATTTGGGCGATAGAAAATATAAAATTGAAGCAACATATAAAGAAGGAAAAGTGACGGCTATAATTTATCTTGACTCAACAAACTCTGGAGAAGGAAATGGCAATTATCAATACAGCACAAAGCTGACAACTGACATTGGAAACTATAGAGTTCTTGCGGACACACAAGCATCAAACAAACTAATTGTTTATTATAAAAACATCATACCAAGCGGCCTTGCAGAAGGGTATGAGGTTTGGCAGCGACTATAGCGCCAGTGCCTAATATATAAGGATTAAAACCTATGGGTCAGCGACTCAATTAAAAATTAAGTATAACTACAGAGCTCATGAATATTCAGCATGATCTATACATCATGTCCAGCCTAGGCAAACATTAAAGCAGCATGGTTTTTATGCTTGCTCTATTTCCGACCTTAAAACGGTATATAATTATAGCAGCCGGTTTGCCTCAACCTTTTTCAAATGTCAAAAAGCAGCATTTTTTGATATTTAAACAAAATACTGTCAACATCATATCCAGTTTTTATATAAAATCTGGACACGTTGTTAAAATGTGTCCGCTTAAGCAAACATTAAAACAACACACTTTTTAATGTTTGCTCCATTTTTGACCTTAAAACGTGGGGCAACAAGATAACTTTGAACAAGTGGGCCATATAGATAAGGATAGCTTACACTTGTATAAACTCTGATAATTCAGTAAATTTGAAGCATGAAAGCCGAGTCTTACAATATACCTCTTACGTTTACCCAAATACTGGAGTTGGTAAAGCAGCTGCCTAAAAGCAAAAAAATAAAACTCACAAAAGAGTTGGAAAAAGATGCCATTGGGAGCAAGTTATCTGCTTTACTTCGTATTTTCAAAACGAATGACCTGTCCATTGACGCCATTAATGATGAAGTTGAAACGGTAAGACAGCAACTTTATGACAAGTCAAAAAAGCATTAAAGTAATTTTTGACACCAATATTTGGATCAGCTTCTTAATCGGCAAAAGGCTCCAATCCATAAAGGATCAAATTACTACCCGTGAAATAAATATTGTTTTATGCGACCATTTACTAACTGAAATAAAAGTTGTAACACAACGTACAAAACTTCGAAAATATTTTCCTTCCGAAAGCGTTAGTGAACTGATTGAATTTCTTGAAGCGATCGGTGAAACATATCAAATAAAACTCAGACACAAATTAAGCCGTGACGCGAAAGATAATTTTCTTCTTGACCTTATTGAAAAATCAAAAGCCGATTATTTGATTACAGGTGATAAAGACCTTCTTGAACTCAATCCCTTTATGTCGGCTAAAATTCTATCTCCCGCTGAATTTGAAAGAGAGGTATTGTAATCTGACCGGCATCCAACAATTTAATAAAAAAATCCCGGCCTGAAAACCAAACCGGGATTAATATCCGGAAGACCGGACTATTATTTACTTCTCGACATCATCACTAAAAAACCTGCTTATCCGTTCCATAAATCCGCCTTTAGCTTTTGCAGGATCAGAGTGTGTGATAATTGCTTCTGTTTGTGCCTGAACAGGCTCTGCTGTTGCTTCGGCAAAAATATCATTCGTTTTATTCGCGGCAACAGGGTTGCTTTCCTTCTCAACACGCTGTAATTCTTTCATCACCAAGCCAACACTGGTTGCATACATAGGGCTCGTAATATCTTCAGCTCCGCCTGCCAAATGCTCATTGGGATAACCAATACGTGTATCCATTCCGGTAATATATTCAACCGATTGGGTAATATGTTTCAGCTGCGCGCCGCCTCCTGTTATTACAATACCGGCGATGAGTTTTTTCTCAAAGCCGGAATTTTTTATTTCGTAATACACATGCTCAATGATCTCGTCCATGCGCGCCTGGATAATGTGCGACAGGTTCTTTACAGAGATCTCTTTATGCGGACGTCCGCGTAAGCCCGGTATGGAAACTATTTCATTTTCCTGGTTCTCGCTCGCAAGCGCCGATCCGAATTTTATTTTAAGAAGCTCAGCCTGGTTCTTAATGATAGAGCAGCCTTCCTTAACGTCTTCAGTGATCACATTGCCTCCAAAAGGAATAACAGCAGTATGACGGATAATTCCATCCTGGAAGATAGCCAGGTCAGTTGTACCGCCGCCAATATCCACCAATACTACACCTGCTTCTTTTTCTTCATCACTCAATACCGCATCTGCCGAAGCTAAAGGCTCCAACGTTAAGTCAGCTACCTCAAGGTCCGCCTTTTCAACACATTTGTAAATATTTTTAATGGCCGCTATCTGTCCTGTTATGATATGAAAATTAGCTTCGAGGCGAATGCCCGCCATACCGATCGGGTTTTTAATACCCTGCTCGCTGTCGATAATATATTCCTGTGGAAGTACGTGAATGATCTCTTCGCCGGGCAACATTACCAGCTTGTACATATCGTCAATTAAAGCATCCACATCCTTCTGACTTATTTCAGTATCTGCGTTCGCGCGGGTTTTAATACCACGATGCTGGTGGCTTTTAATGTGCTGACCGGCGATACCAACGTTCACCACTTTAATATTCACACCGGATTTACTTTCGGCTTCAGCAACAGCAGTCTTAATAGACTGAACCGTTTGATCGATATTGAGCACAACACCGCGCGCCACACCAACAGAGTCTGCACGTCCCATACCGAGTATTTCAATTTTACCGAACTCATTTTTACGGCCAACTATGGCGGCAATTTTGGTAGTACCTATATCTAAGCCTACTACTATTTCTGATGGTGTCATGGTGTATGGTATTTTTATTTAATTTTTTTATGATTTAAGCTATTATTCATTTCTAAAAATAAGTTGTTGTCGGTTGTTGGTTCTCAGTTCTCTAACAACTAACAACCATATTCACATCACTTCCTTCTTCGTACACACTACCTGGTTCTTAAACTTCAAATTTATGACAGAATAGTTGTTCCACCAACCGGTTGGATTAAGACCTTGTTTATAAAATATTAACAATTTACTGAACTTCTCATCCATATCGGCAATATTACCGAATATAATGCGGTGATCGCCCACTCTTGGCACCAATTCAAATTCTCCTTCATCGTTCACATAGATCTGCTCTACCTGGGCCTTCCAGAACTCATCGCCATTGATATATTCCGCTAGCTCAAACAGTTCATCCACCAATGTCGACTCCCGGAGTGCTGAATCGGCTTTAATTTCTTGTATGGTATACATATAATGAACATTATAGGGATCACGAAAGTTGCCGTTCGCCACCAACACTTTGGCAGTATACTTATCCGATAAAGGCATCAGTCGTCCTTCCGTATCTATATAATAGCTGTCGTTGTATTTGTCAATGATACGAATGAGCGGTTTACGCTGCTTAATATCTACTTTCACTTCCCCATCTATTGTGACATAAACTTCCGCTTTTGAAATGGCCGCATGACTATTGAGCGCATTTTCCAATTCCGGAACATTAAGTGTTGATACAGGCTGATTGATGATGGAATCACCACGTTCCGCGATCAGTTTTTTAATGTCTTCGGGTTGTACAAAGAAATTTTCTTCATCCTGTTCAATGGTGATGTCGAGATTTTTGCAAGGCAAACTGTCTTCTTTGCGCTCAACAAAGCCTAAAGAAACGATCAATCCTATTACAAGGATCGACCAGGCGGATATAGTTAGTATTTTTTTCATGTCCTCACCCCGGCCCTCTCCTTCGGAGAGAGGAAGGTTATTTATATTGGTTTAATAATTGGCTTTTAATTGGTTCTACAAACATATCAATATCACCGGCACCTAATGTCAACAACACTTCTAATTTGCGTTTACTCAATTCGTTCACAAGTTCTGCTTTTGACACAAGTATTTTATTTTTACTTTTCATTTTGTTCAATAACATCGTTGATGTTACTCCTTCAATAGGCAGCTCACGTGCGGGATAAATATCCAGCAATATGCACTCATCCAGCAGATCGAGGCTTTCGGCAAACCCATCGGCAAAATCACGTGTGCGGGTATACAGATGAGGCTGAAAGATGCCTGTTACTTTTTTTCCGGGATACATTTGCTTTACAGATGATATACATGCACGGAGTTCTTCCGGGTGATGAGCGTAATCATCAATATACACAACCTTATCATTCTTTACCTGGTAATCGAATCTGCGCTTAGCCCCTTCAAAAGTCTTTAGCGCTTTGCGGATAGCTTCATCAGTTATACCCATTTGATGGGCTACAGCTGTTGCGGCAATTGAATTCTCAACATTATGCATACCCGGCAAACCAAGTGTGACTTTCTCCATTTTACCTTCCGGAGTTATTATATCATATATATAATTTCCATTTTCGATCATCACATTTGTCGCGTAAAAGTCGGCAGCTTTTGTCGCTGAATAAGTAATGTAAACTCCTACGTACGTCAATTCATTTTCTATATTCCTGTTGATAATCAGTTTTCCGCCTGGCTTCAGCTGCTTCGCGAATTCCGAGTATGTCGCTTCCATCTTCTTTTTATCTCCATAAATATCCAGATGGTCGGCATCGAGAGAGGTGATTACGGCTATATAAGGATGAAGAGTGAGGAATGAACGATCGTATTCATCGGCTTCGACGACAATAGTTGTTGGTTGTTGGTTGTTAGTTGTTAGTTTAAAGTTTTTACTTAAAAGAAGGTTGGTGTTATAGTTTTTTGTGATGCCGCCAAGGAACGCAGAGCAATCAATGCCAGCGGTGCGGAGAATGTGTGCAATAAGCGATGAAGTTGTTGTTTTACCATGCGTTCCGGCCACAGCGATCGTTTGAGCTTGTTCTGTTAATTGACCCAATACTTCAGCACGCTTTTTAATGTTTAACCCTAAATCATTAAATAAAAGATACTCGCTGTGGCTTTTCGGAACAGCAGGTGTATACACAATAAGAGAGTTGTCGGTTGTCCAGTTGTTGGTTGTCAGCATTGTTTTAACAAGACTTACATTTTCTTCAAAATGAACTTTTATTCCTTCGGCAATTAATTCATTTGTTAATGCGGTCGGCGTTTTATCATACCCGCTTACATCCTTCCCCATCGCTTTAAAAAAGCGCGCAAGCGCGCTCATACCAATACCCCCTATGCCAAGGAAATAAAAATGCTGTATGTTGTTTAAGTTCATTTATTCCGTACAAGATCCAATATTTCACCCGCAATTCGTTCCGCGGCGTCAGGCAATGCCAGCTTCCTTATATTTCTTTCCAATTGTGCCCGCATTGCCCCATTGCTAATCAAAGTAATGATCTCTTTTCCCAGTTTTTCCACCGCTTCATTATCATTCACCATCAATGCCGCGTCATTCTTAACCAATGTCATCGCGTTCTTAGTCTGGTGATCTTCCGCTACATTCGGAGAAGGAACCAGTATACACGCTTTCCCTGCCACAGCTAATTCAGAAAGTGATATAGCCCCGGCCCTTGATACAACTAAATCGGCAGCCGCATAAGCCAGATCCATTTTCGAAATGAAATCAAATACCAATATCCCATCGGCCTTATACTTTTTAACAGCCTCCTGAGCTTTAGGAAAATAGGCTTTGCCTGTTTGCCAGATCAGCTGAATGTTATTTGAGGCAATTTCTGCCAAATACTTTTCAACACTTTCATTAATGGTACGGGCACCAAGACTTCCGCCGATCACCAGAATTATTTTTTTATTCGGATCCAATCCAAAAAACTGTAACGCTTCGGGGCGTTTGCCACCCAGGTCGGTTATATCATTACGAACCGGATTTCCGGTAACAACAATTTTTTCTTTTGGAAAATATTTTTCCATTCCCTCATAGGCCACACACACTTTACTCACTTTACTGCCAAGTATTTTATTGGTGATACCGGGATACGAATTTTGTTCCTGAATAATTGTCGGTATGCCGCTGTTCGCAGCTACCTGCAGCATAGGACCGCTGGCATAACCACCGGTACCGATAGCGACATCAGGCTGAAAGGCTTTCAATATTTTTTTTGCTTTACTCAAACTCGCGATCACTTTAAACGGGAACATTAAATTCGACCAGGTTAATCTTCTTTGAAAACCGCTTATACAAAGACCTTCTATCTTATATCCCGCGGCAGGAACTTTCTCCATCTCCATTTTTCCCTCCGCTCCCACAAATAAAAATTCGATTTCTTTATGGACAGATTTCAGGGCATTTGCAATGGCAATTGCCGGAAATATATGCCCGCCTGTTCCTCCTCCGCTGATTATTACTTTAAGCTTCTTCAATTTTTTTCTCCTTTTCTACCTCAGTGCTTACACTTAATACTATTCCGATAGCGATACTTGTAAACCATATGGATGTACCTCCCATACTCACCAATGGCAAGGGCTGACCGGTAACCGGAAACAAATTAACAGCTACAGCCATATTGATCATTCCCTGGAACACCAGGCTAAAACACAGACCTATGGCCAGCAAGCTGGCAAAAGTCTTATCACTTTTACCCGCTATACGTACGGCGCGAAAAAATAAAATAATATATAAAAACACAATTATAAATCCGGATATCAAGCCATATTCTTCTATGAGAATTGCATAAATAAAATCGGATGAGGCCTGCGGCAAAAAATTCCGCTGTGTACTTCCTCCAGGACCTTTACCCAATGTACCACCTGTTGCGATCGCGATCTTGGCTTGTTCAGCCTGGTAGTTTGCTTCACTATTTCCGCTCGAAAAACTTTCAATACGTGTTTTCCAGGTCGCCACACGGTTATTGATATTCGGGAACGCGAAAACTATTGCAATAAATATTGACAGGCAAACTACCCCGATCCCTATCAATGACAAAATATATCTCAAATTAACCCGTCCTATGAACATTAAAACCAGACAGGTAACAAACAGCACTGCCGCGGTTGAAAAATTCGCGGGTAATATCAGGCCGCAAATAACCAACACCGGTATAACAATCGGAATGAAGGCTGATCTGAAATCCTTTATTTGTCCCTGTTTAATTGCCAGTACCCTTGCCACATACGCAATAAGCGCGAGCTTGGCAAAATCAGATGTCTGGAAGGTTAAACTTGTTCCGGGGATCTTTAACCATCGGCTCGCTTCTCCCGCGCTCACCCCTTTAAGCAATGTGAACAGCAGTAAGGGAACTGATACATACAAGGCAATTTGCGACAACCTGGAGAAGTACGTGTATTTTACCTTATGTGTTAAGTACATCAACAATAAACCAAACCCTATAATTGTTGAATGCTTAAACAAATAATACTCCGTATCTCCTGCTTTGTATCGATAGGCCAATGCCACAATAGAGCTGTATACAACCAATATAGATACGATTGACAGCAGTAACACCACCATCCATATAACTTTATCACCCCGGATATTCGGAAAAATATTCACGTTAATTTCGAATCAAATTTACAATGAACGAACTGCCGCTTTGAACTGATGACCGCGATCCTCATAATTCTCAAACAGATCGAAACTGGCGCAGGCAGGCGATAATAAAACTGTTTCGCCTTTCGAAGCCAATTTGTATGACGCCGTCACTGCCTCTTTTGCAGAACCGGCTTCAACAATGTTCTCCACCACTCCTTTAAAAGCGTTCCTGATTTTTTTATTGTCGGCTCCAAGGCAAACAATGGCTTTCACTTTCTCTTTCACCATATCCATAAGCATTGTATAGTCGTTGCCTTTATCAATGCCGCCTAAAATAAGTACAACAGGCTGCTGCATACTTTCGAGCGCGTACCAGGTTGAGTTAACATTGGTGGCCTTTGAATCATTGATAAAGTCGATGCCATTAACCTTGGCAACGAATTCGAGCCGGTGTTCCACATTTTGAAAGTCGGATAAACTTTCGCGGATGCTCTCCTTTCTTACATCCGTTAATCTGGCAACAATTCCTGCTGCCATAGAGTTGTAAATGTTGTGCTTCCCTTGTAATGCTAGTTCCTGAATCGACATAGAGGTTTGGTTTGTTTGGTTTATATTTATTATTAATTGTGTTCCATCGAGGTACGCTCCTTCTTCCACTTTTTGTTTGATCGAGAAGGGGTACTTTTTTGCTTTGATCACTTTTTTACTCATCTCCTTCGCTGTTACTTCATCATCCATACAATAGATAAAAGCATCTGTCGCAGTTTGATTTTGCACCACACGAAATTTTGAATCCGCATAATTCTGCAATTCGTAATTGTATCTATCGAGGTGATCGGGTGTAATGTTTAGCAGCACGGCTATATCAGCCTTAAATTTGTACATGTTATCCAGCTGAAAGCTGCTGAGCTCAAGTACATAGTAATCGAAACTGTTTTCAGCAACCTGCAGCGCGAAACTCTTTCCTACATTGCCAGCCAGGCCTACATTTAAACCCGCCTTTTTAAGAATATGATAAGTAAGCATTGTAGTTGTTGTTTTCCCGTTACTGCCTGTAATACATATCATTTTCGCGTTAGTGTACCTGCCTGCAAATTCGATCTCGGAAATGATCGGAGTTCCTTTCTTCTTCAGTTTTATGATCAACTCCGCTTTATCAGGTACACCCGGACTCTTTATCACTTCAGCTGCATTCATTATCAATTCTTCCGAATGCTTCTCTTCCTCCCAGGTAATTCCATGTTTTGAAAGAACTGTTTTATACTTGTCCTTTATTTTCCCCTTATCAGACAGGAATACATCGAAGCCTTTCTGCTTCGCCAATACAGCCGCTCCTGTACCGCTTTCACCTGCCCCGAGTATGACAATACGAGGCCCCTCTCCGACTCTCCCCGAAGGGGAGAGCGTTTGATTCGACTTAGTTTGATTTATATTCTTAACTTTTTCCATTTAGTATTTTCCATCTCGTCCCCTCCCCTTCGGGGAGGCCGGGAGGGGCTTTTTTATCTTAGTTTTAATGTCACTACAGTCAATATTGCCAGCATCACACCAATGATCCAGAAGCGCGATACGATCTTGGCTTCGTGCATACCCAACTTCTGGTAATGGTGATGTAAAGGCGACATTTTAAATATCCTTCTCCCCTCTCCGTATTTTTTCTTCGTGTATTTGAAATACGCCACCTGCATCATCACAGATAGATTCTCGATGAGAAATACACCGCACATAACAGGGATAAGAAGTTCCTTACGAATGGAAATAGCGCAAACGGCAATGATGCCACCCAAAGCAAGACTGCCGGTGTCGCCCATGAACACCTGCGCAGGATAAGCATTGTACCACATAAAGCCGACACATGCACCAACAAATGCGCTCATGAATACCACAAGTTCACCGCTATTGGGGATATACATAATATCCAGGTAATCAGCGAATATGGTGTTACCGGAAACGTAGGCCAATGCCACGAGTGTTGCACCAATAATGGCGGATGAGCCCGTCGCTAACCCATCAATTCCATCGGTTATGTTCGCGCCGTTAGATACTGCAGTTACAATAAAAATCACAACAGGAATAAAAATGAGCCAGGCCCATTTTCTGTATCCTTCTCCCAGCCAACTCAATAAATTCGCGTAATCAAACTCATTGTTCTTTACAAATGGGATCGTCGTTTTCATCGACTTCTCCGTTTCCTTCGAATAAATAGGAACACTGCTCATCACCCCTTTTCCGTTGTCCTCCTCAATATCATATTTGTGCGGACTGTATATTTTTTCTTTCACAACCACATCTGAATGAAAAAAGAGTGTAATACCAACGATCAATCCTATTCCGACCTGGCCGATTATTTTAAAGCGGCCCTGCAGACCCTCTTTGTTTTTCTTAAATACTTTGATGTAGTCATCCAGGAAGCCTATCAAACCCAACCATACTGTTGAAATGAGCATAAGTATGATGTAGATATTATGGAGTTTGGCGAACAGCAATGTTGGAATAACAATAGCCGCCAGAATGATCAGACCTCCCATGGTTGGTGTACCCTGCTTTTGTGCCTGGCCCTGTAAACCAAGATCCCGGATGGTTTCACCAACTTGTTTCTTTCTCAAAAAAGCGATGAGCTGCTTACCGAACAACAGTGAGATGATCAGTGAAGTGATCACAGCCATAGCGGCACGGAATGAAATGTAACGAAACACTCCTGCTCCGGGGAGATCATATTGCCTGTGTAAGAAGTCGAATAAATAGTAAAACATTATTTCTCAAATAGTTTTAAATTCTCTTTCAAAATTTCCATGTCATCAAACGGATGCTTAACGCCTTTTATCTCCTGATACGTCTCATGCCCTTTACCGGCAAGCAGGATGATGTCACCGGGGTTCGCTATTGAACATGCCATTTTAATGGCTTCTTTACGATCAGGAATCGTCAATGCCTTTTTGTAATGCTGAGGTTCTACACCCTTTTGCATTTGCCTGATGATTTCATTGGGATCTTCAGAACGCGGATTGTCGGAAGTAAGAATAACCTTCGTACTCAATTCACAGGCGATCTGCGCCATTAACGGACGCTTCTGCGCATCACGATCACCGCCACAGCCAACAATGCTTATTACCTGTTCATTACCTGTGCGGATATCATTTACCGTTTTCAACACATTCAGCAAGGCATCTGGAGTGTGCGCGTAATCAACAATACCGACAATACCATTTCCGGTATGTACATATTCAAACCGACCCTCCACTGAGTTCAGATTACTCAGGGTGGTAAGGATATTCACTTTGTTCTCCTTTAAAAGAGTGGCTGTCGCGTATACGGCCAGGATATTATATGCATTAAATGTTCCGATAAGCTTCGTCCAGACCTCACTGCCATCCACATTCAACAGCAAACCGGAAAACTGGTTTTCCATAATTTTGCATTTGAAATCAGCGTTGCTTTTCAAAGCATATGCTTTTTTCTTTGCCCTGGTATTTTGAAGCATTATCATACCATTGGCATCATCCTTATTCACCAGGGCAAATGCATCTTCTCCGAGCTGATCAAAAAAGCCCTTTTTAGCCTTTATATATTCATCGAATGTTTTATGGTAATCAAGGTGATCATGTGTGATATTGGTGAACACACCCCCGGCAAAATTTAAACCTGCAATGCGATGCTGAACTACAGCATGCGAGCTCACTTCCATGAAACAATACTGGCAGCCGCGCTCAACCATTTGTTTTAGCAATTCATTCAGGCTGACAGCATCGGGAGTAGTATGTGTTGCGGGGATCACTTCCAGGTTAATCTGATTTTTCACTGTCGATATCAGCCCCGCCTTATAACCCAATGTTTTAAACAGGTTGAACAATAACGTCACGGTTGTAGTTTTTCCATTAGTCCCGGTTACGCCAACCAGTTTTATTCTGGACGAAGGGTTATCATAGAAATTAGAAGCGATCACACCCAACGCATAACCACTGTTATTGACGCGCGCATAGGTTATTTTCTCATCGATATTGACGGGCAG
>JACPDY010000106.1 GCA_016183775.1 Bacteroidota bacterium | reverse complement strand
GGCTTCGAATCATTGGGTTTTAATTTTCTACCAAGATTTCGCTCCTAACGGAGCTATTAAAATCCCGTAGGGATGGAATCTTGGTAGAAAAAAGAATAATTTTTAAAGTCCTGTAGGGGCGACATATAACATTTCAAATAGATAAATTTTAAACAGTTTCTTAAACGTAAAAATAAAGTATAATGAAAAAATTAATTCTGTTCCTGGCTGTTTGTGTTTCGGAGGCATTCGCGCAGGACGTGCATTTCTCTCAGTATGAATTTTCGCCATTAATGCTGAATCCCGCCTTGACTTCTGTTGACAAGCATTTGCAGGCTGCGGTTCAGCACAAAGATCAGTGGAGATCCCTGAACGGGTATCGTACATCCGCGCTGTCATTTGAAATGAAGTTCGATCCAAAGAATTGGATCAAGATAAAGCGAAAAACGGAAGTATATACTCCCAGGGGAGATGCAGGTTTCGCTTTTGGAATAAATGTGTTTTCCGATGTGGCAGGTGACGGAAATATGAAGCAGCTGGCCGCTTCGTTCGCCTTGGCATATCACCTCCAGGTAAGCGCTCATTCGCGTTTGTCAACAGGAGTAAAGGCAGGTATTATCCAAAGAAGCATCAGCCCCGAAGGATTGCGATTCAACAGTCAGTATACTCCTGGCGGCGCATACAGCTCCGGCATTTCATCCGGGGAATCCTTTTCATATCTGAATTTTATGAATGGAGATCTTTCCGGTGGAATTCTTTATAGTTATAATACAGAGGCCACTTCCATAAGCGCCAATGATCAAAAGTCGGTTAAAGTCGGATTTTCCATGGATCATTTAAATCGTCCCGGCCAAACATTTGTTTCAGGTAATTCGTTCGGGAAGCAATTCATTAAATGTACATTTCATGCCAATGTGCTGATCGGCATACACAATACACCTCTTTCAATTGGCCCATCGGCGTTGGTTTATTTACAGGGCGTTCAAAAGGAAGCCATAGCCGGTATACTTTTTAAATATTCGATCAGGCAGGAATCCAAATATACAGGAGTAAATAAGCCAAAGTCAATTTCAGCAGGCTGTTATTACCGGATGGCGGATGCATTTATCCCCACACTTCTTTACGAGTTCAACCAGTTTTCAGTCGGTATCAGTTATGATGTGAATGCTTCGGCACTTTCATCGGCAACGTGGGGTAGAGGGGGAGTTGAGATCGGGCTTCGCTTTTTTAATATCAGTCCGTACTTATATCAAAACAAGGTAAGCCAGGGCAGGGGTTCGGGATCAGGTCATTGATCGTTTGGTTGTCGGACCGGTGGTAAGTAGGTTCTGTGAAAAGATGAAGTCACTTTTTGGCGTTAGCGGCCTAAGCGAAAAATTTAAATTAAGCCTAATGCATTCACGTAAGTAATAAGGGAAGCGGTATTCTTCACATTTAACTTGTTTAACATATTATACCTGTGACTTTCCACCGTTCGTTTACTTATACTCAGCTCTTTCGCGATCTCGTCGTAAGGTTTTTTAACCGCTAAAAGTTTAATAATAGCTCTTTCCCGGTCAGTTAAGTGTATCCCTTTTGGAATTACTGCATTTTCCGAGCGTTTGGTTTTAGTGTTTTTATGCGAAGAGAGTCCGTCGTTACTGCTTTTAACAGGGGCCTGCAACTTAGGGATGATCGAATAGCTGTAATATGTTTCACCATTTAAAACGGTTTCAATAGCTTTTTTTAATTCAGCAGGACCAATATCCTTGAGTAAATAACCACGCACTCCGGCATCGACCATATTTTTAACATTAGCGTATTCATCATACCCGGAGACGGCCAGTATTTTCAGGTCAGGGGTTACCGTAAGCATTTGTTTCGCGACCTCAGCTCCATTCATGCCGCCTAAGTTGTAATCCAGAAGAATAATATCGTAATGTTTGTTTTTTGTTTTCTCCAACGCGTCATCGGTTACGGCTGAGTAATCAATGATATAATTAACGTCGCCGATCTGAGCGGTAAGCATTGTTTGTATCCCGTCTCTTATCATTTGATGGTCGTCTACAATAAGGATACTGATCTGTTTTTTTGCCATTTTCGGATTTTAACGTAAAGGGAGCGATTAATTTGTTTTTAAAATGAATGTAGGGCAGTTAAAGTCTGAATTTTGTCTCGCAAAGCTAAATTTTAAAACCACACAAGAGTGATTTTTAAAAAAATTATTAACAATTAAATTGCCTGGAAATCATTTTTTCTTCCATCACAGGTCTTTGATATATACCACTAAAGCCCAATAGCTGCCTGCGAAAGCCAAAACACTTAAGTGTTTTGGTGAATAAAAACACCTAAGTGTTTTGCGATATACACTTAAGTGTTTTAAGTAGAGCTGGTATAATTGGTTCTTTCACCAATGAAATTATTGTTTAATCTTGTGTCGAAAAAATTAATATAAAATGAAAAAAATAAACTGCCTGCTCATTATGCTGACGATCGGTATGTACAGCGAAGCTCAAACAATTACGGTTGCGGAGAATAAGATTCCTCCTGTTACAAATAATCGCGAACAGGCCTTTGCAGGTTTTGTAGAATCAGAAGAAACTAAACTGAACAAAGATATCGCACCCGATACCTCAACGCAAAAAACACCGGCTGAAAGAAAACATCTTTCTGTTATTCAGAAAAACATTTCAATAACAACGGCGCTTCCATCGGGATATGATACAACAAAGACATGGCAGGTAAAATTGGATATCGGCCTTACTCCAAAAGGAACCGAATGCTTTTCCGATAATTTTACTTTAAGCAAGAACACTCCAAAGTCAGAGGGCGCTGCGTTCTATAATAAAAACGGGCAACTCAATTACGAGGTTACCGTATCAGCAATCCGTAATTACCCGGTTTATATTACAGTAACTTTTACCGGTCCAAGTGGACAGGTTTCTACTCAGGAAACTATAATGAATATTAAAGAATAGTAATATAAATATCCACCATACCTTAAGTAGGCAATCAGAAACTTCAGCAACTTAAAAAATATATACGTATGAAAACAAAACTCTTTTTATGTGCTTGTGTTTTAATTATACCATACTGGTCGTATGCGCAATCTGCAAATTCAGGCGTAGGCTCAATGGTACCTCAATCAAAATTGGAGGTGAAAGGCAGCGGTACTACATCGGCAACTTCTGCTTTTGGGGTTAAAAATGCCAGTACAGGTGCTGATAGTTTGATGTTCATTATACAAAACGATGGCAATGTTGGGATCGGCATAAATGCCCCTACATCCCGTTTGCATACAGTAGCATCCGGAGCCAAAACAGCAAACTTCACCGGTAATTTTTTGTCGAACACGGCTACTTCTTCAACTGCATCAATAACAAAATATGGATTGGATCTGCAATCAACCGGAACATGGAACGGTACAAGCGCGGTAAATGTGGGTTTAAACATAAATGCAACAGGAGGAACAACAAATTACGCGGCGTTGTTTACCGGCGGGAATGTTGGTATTGGTAATTCATCACCCGCTAAAAAGTGCGAAGTTCTGGATAACTCTGCTGCTCAATTAAGATTGTCATACACCGCGGGGTCAGTTTATACTGATTTTCAAACTAATTCTTCAGGTGTATTGAATATTCAATCTTCAAGTACAAATATTTCTGTAGGCAATCCAGCTTCCAACTACATTGCATTAACTCCTTCCGTTGGGCAAATGTATTTTGCGTATGGCGGTAGTTATATATCTTTTACTGCAGTCAAGCCATTTGTCTTTTCTACTACAGGTAAAACTCCAGTAACCCTTGATGTAGTTGCTGCTGCAAGTGGTGCGCTTGTGGTTGATGGTACCGGTGTCAATGCCCCGGTTTTAGTTGTTAATAATAGCGCGACCATTTCAACAGGATACTTTACAAGTAGTTTGGTTCACGGTAAAGACATTGCAACAAGCGGGTGGTCGAGTATCCCTGTTCGTCCCGGTCGTCCTGCAGGTAATGCCAACAATGCAACCGGTTTAGATTTAACTATACAAGGAGGTCAGGGTACCGGCACAGGTGTGGGTGGTGATATCGTTTTTCAAACAAAGACCGCGGATGGAGGTACCTCGCAAACTTTATCAATATTGGGAACTCAGATGGTAATAAAACAAAATACCGGTAATGTTGGTATCGGGATAACTTCTCCAAACGTAAATCTTGATATGGATGGCGCTTTAGCCCTGAGAGCTTCATCTACTGTCAACCTTACCGCCGATAACCAGGTTGTAACTATTGGCGACAGAAGTTACCTGCGATTAAGCTCAGATGACGCGACCGGCGCTAACC
The DNA here is from genome assembly GCA_016183775.1 of Bacteroidota bacterium. NCBI lineage: Bacteria > Pseudomonadati > Bacteroidota > Bacteroidota bacterium. The sequence continues at coordinate 11,428 of JACPDY010000106.1, read as the reverse complement.
GTTCCATTGTTTTAACACAGGGTTTACAGGCAGGACAGCTTCTTACCGTGGAGTTTACCGGAACCAACCAGGCAGAGTTATTGGATGATGGCGCTTTAAGCGGCGCGGGCAACCAGCGCTTGTCGGCTAACCTTACGCTTACTCAATACGATACTGTAAAATTAATATGGAATGGAACCGATTGGGTTGAAACAGCCAGGAGTGTTAATTGATTGATAAAATAGATCTCCGGCATATAAAAAAGCGTAAATAATTTATGTTCGAGAAAAAAATAATATTCTCTTTCGTTTCGATCATGCCGTTTTGGGCACTTTCCCAATCCACAAATTCGGGGATAGGCTCAACTGTCCCTCAATCCAAATTGGAGGTGAAAGGTAACGGTACTACATCGGCAACATCCGCTTTCTGCGTTAAAAATGCCAGCACAGGTTCGGATAGTTTAATGTTTATTATACAAAACGATGGGAATGTTGGGATTGGAACAAATGCTCCTACATCCCGTTTGCATACTGTGGCATCCGGTGCCAAAACGGTAAACTTTACCGGTAGTTATTTGTCGAATACTGCTACTTCTTCAACTGCATCAATAACAAAGTATGGATTGGATCTGCAATCAACCGGAACGTGGAATGGAACCAGTGCTTTAAATATTGGTTTGAATGTTAATGCAACCGGTGGAACAACAAATTACGCGGCGTTGTTTAATGGTGGGAATGTGGGGGTAGGGACATCAACACCTTCAACAGCGCTGAATGTGTACGGCACATTGCAAACAGGTCCTACCAGCGGTGGCAGCTCGAAAGTATTACTCGGAAATAACGCCGGTTATCAATTGGGGATGTACACCCAATGGAGTAGTGTTGGGTTTACTATGGGTTGGGAAAGTGGGTACAGCTTTTATACAAGATTTGCTACTGGAAATCAAGGATCACATATAACCGACTTTAGCGGCAGCGTTTCAAAAACAATTAGAAATTCGACTTCTTCTACATACATCGAGGAATACTCAAGCAAAAACTGGATTTTAGGATTTGGTGGAAGTGGTAGCGGTTATGTAATGTCTTTTGAAGATGGGCAATCATCACATGCTTCCAAAGGTTCAAGCGGTATTTTGTTTGCAAGACCAGGAGGAGCTTCGTATTGGACAAGAACGTATGACCCATGTCTAACAATTAGAAATGGTGCTTACATGACCGAAGCGGCTGGAAATCTTTTTGGAAATAAAGCGTATTGGTATCGGAATGGATTTATAGGAATTGGTACAGATAATACAGATGGTGCGGCGACTACTCCTTTGATTGGTGCCATTACGGTTAATCAGGGTACTAAAAGTGGATGGCTAAACTCAAGCCAAAGTACTCTTGCAACGATTTCAACAAGTGGAAGCAGTACGTTTGTTTCAACAAATAATTCAAACGGTGTTCCGGTTCAGGGTGTAACAGTTGGTACAGAAGTTACGGCGAATGGAATTACACGAACTGTTACAAATGTATCAATATCTGGTTTTTCTGTAAATTCAGCAGTTGACTGGTCAGCAGGTTATACTATGACCTATAAAAACCCCTACCTTTCTTTCAGAGATGGTACCGCTCCAATAATGCATGTAGATCCGAATGGTCTTGTAGGAATAGGAACAGCAACTCCAACTTCCATCCTACACACAATTGCCTCCGGTGCAAAAACCGCAAACTACACAGGCAACTATTTTTCAAATACAGCCACCTCATCTACTGCATCTATTAATAAATATGGTGCCGATATCCAATCAACCGGCACCTGGAACGGAACAAGCGCTGTTAACGTTGGGTTAAATGTAAATGCGACGGGCGGTACAACTAATTATGCCGCCTTGTTCAGTGGTGGTAATGTGGGTGTCGGTACCACAATGCCAAAATCCACTTTACATTCCTCCGGTTCAATCGGTGTAAAAACAACTTCCAAAACGGCTACGTACACCGCTGCCGACGAAACAGTTATACTGTGCGATGCCACATCCGCATCTTTTACGATCAATCTTCCTGCATCAACCGGTGTAACCGATCGCGTGTATATAATTAAAAAAACCGATAGCTCAGGAAATACAATAACTGTTGATGGTAATGCATCCGAAACAATTGATGGAGCCGCCACAAAAATCATTTCAACACAATACGATAGGGTAACTGTTGTTTGTGATGGTTCGAATTGGCATGTCATTGATTAGTCAGAGAATGGGAAATGAAATTAAATATGTGCCGGCCAACAATTTGCTTGTGCCGGGAGCGAAACGTAAAAGGGTCGGACATTATGTTACAAAACGCGTCAAAAAATAATATAACCACTTCCAAAGAGGTGGACTAAACCAACGTGATACATATGCAGGAAACAATTAATTACCGGGTTTACAGGAAAACATTATTCAGCACAGCATTATGCATGCTTGCCGGAATGTCGGTCCGCAGATTATTTTTAATAGCCGCATTATTTATTGCATGTAATGCGGAGTTGTATTCACAGACCTGTACCGGTTGTACTATAACCGTTTCAACTGTTGATGGAGGTACATACACAATTACCACCGGCCAAAAGTTATGCGTCACATCAACCGGTTTGTTACAGGGTACAATTACCCTTAACGGAGGTACTATTTGCAACGAGGGAGTTGTTCATCCATCAGCCTTTACGTTTACAGATGGCACCTTTAATAATTATGGGCAATTAAAGTACGATGGCATACTGTTAGTCTCAAACAGTTCGGTTTTGAATAATTATAATGATGGAGTAATAAGACTCAGCAATTCCCTGATAGTGGCCCCCGGAGCAAAGTATTTTTCTCCTTATGCAACAGCTCAGCTTATTATAACCCCTTGTGCTGCCGGCATAGTAGCAAGTGCGGGTGCTGACATTAACATCAGCGCAGGTACTCCCGCAACGATAGGCGGAAGCCCCACAGCCTCACATGGAACAGCCCCCTATACCTATTCGTGGTCGCCATCAGCAGGACTTAGCTCAACAACTGTCGCGAATCCGGTTGCGAATCCCGATTCCGGAATAATTTATGCGGTTACCGTGTTCGATGCCTTTGGCTGTTCCGGCAGCGATTCTGTAATCGTAAATATAAATTCTCATCTTATTCCCGATGCAGGGGCGCATAAAACAATTTGTTCCGGTTCTTCAGTCCGTTTAGGTAAAACTCCCGCGGTGTTTGGCGGTGTTGCGCCTTATACTTTTAGTTGGTCTCCATCAACAGGTTTAAGCAGTACCACTGTGTCGAACCCTGTTGCAAGCCCGACTTCAACAACCACTTATACGTTGACAATCACTGATACACATGGAACTACAGGTACAAGCACAATTGCCATTACTGTATTGTCGTTACCTACTGTAAATGCCGGAACGGCCCAAACAGTTTGTAGTGGTACCGCGGCAAATCTGGGAGGAAGCCCAACAGCTTCGGGAGGAGTTTCGCCATATAAATATTTGTGGAGTCCTATCGACAGTTTGAGCAATGATACAATAGCGAATCCTACAGCCAACCCATCCGTCACCACCACATATTCTGTATTGGTAGTTGACAGTAATAATTGCATGGCAAGTTCTGCTGTTATAATTACAGTAAAGCCGGAACGTATCGCTTTTGCAGGAGACGATATAAAAATATTTAAAAGAGACTCTGCTACCCTGGGGGGAAGTCCCACTGCTTCTTATGGAGTCCCACCTTATACGTATAGCTGGAGCCCGACAACTGCATTGAGCAGTAGTACGGTAGCAAATCCTAAAGCAAGCCCATCTGTTAAAACTACTTACGTGTTAACATTAAGCGATGCAAGCGGATGTACCGCTTTTACTGTCAGAGACACTGTAATTGTAAATGTTGACTCCCTGCCTTTTGCCGATGCCGGACAGGATTATACCATTTGCTTGCACGATTCGGTAACATTGGGAGGAAGCCCCGCTGGTAAAGGCGCAACACTTCCTTTAACGTATAGTTGGAGTCCGTCTACCGGTTTAAGTAGTGCGAGCATTGCAAACCCCAAAGCAAGTCCATCTGATACTACAACTTATGTACTAACTGTTACAGGGGCGGATTCGTACACACAAAAAGATACGGTAATTGTTAATGTTAACCCTGTGCCAACGGCCCACGCCGGAAATGATACTACGTCTTATTCCCTTGATTTTGTACTTGGACCAACTATAGTGGCTACCGGGGGCACTTCTCCTTATAGTTACAATTGGTTTATTGCCGGTGATGCCTCAGTGGGTGAGGTGGCCAATCCTCTTGTAAGGCTGACAGATACAACAACCTTTTTTCTGATGGTTACAGATTCCAATAGCTGTCATGCATTGGATACTGTCATTATTAACTTTAATAATATTTTTGGTTCGCTAAAGAATCTTGACTCCTGCACATGGACGATCAGTGGTATTGATTCGGCAAATTATACGGTCGGCTCGGGTCAAAAATTATGTATTCGTACCTCCGGGATTGCCAGGGGAACGATCACGCTTAACAGCGGCGGTAAAATTGCAAACTCAGGCAAGTTTGAACCGGCCTCATTTGTTTTTAATGGAGGTAAATTTTATAACAATATAACCGATGATTCAACCGGTGTAGTCCGGATAACAGGCAACCTCACGCTCGTGGATAGCTGCCATCTGTTAAACGATGGCATAGTTGAGGTAACAGGTAACTTTACCGAAAATTCGGTATCAATTATCGATAATACGGGTATAATTGAAGCGCAGGGAAACATGACAGTTGATGCGAGTACTTTTAATAACGATGGCGTGGTTACTTTAAATACAACTGATTTTACGATCACTGATTCTACTTCCGCTATTAATAACTATGGTACATTCAGAGGTATTGATTCCCTTATGAATTCGGCCACATTAAATATGGGCGACAATGCCCTGATCTTTACCAAAAACTTCTTCAACTATACTTCCGGTATTGTCCAAAAAATATCCGATTCAACTTCTACTTTCGGGGGAATAATGGTTTGTACACGTACTGAAAATTATGGAAACATTAATGACAGTATTGATATTTGTGACAAAAGCCCTTCTGCCGGGCCTGTTTACCTCGATGTAAACTCCGGTACTGTACAATCCACTGTTACCTATTGCCAGACTTTAGGTGTTTTGCAAGATTCCTCGGAGGTTTGTGGAAGTTGCCCGACATTAGCTATTGAAAATAGCGGCTGTGCAGGAGACCTGGTTACATTTACAGCAGTATCAACAAAAACATTTGATAATTACGAGTTTTTTCAAAATAATGTAAGGGTGCAAAACGGGCCCGAATCAGTTTATTCATTATTAGTCCCCGCTGTTTTGGCAGATACATTTACCGTGATTGGCACTTCGTATAATTCGCCATGTAAAAAAATATTCGGCGATACCATCATTATTCAGTCCAGGCCGACTGTAAGTTTACCTAATGATACCATTGTCGTTGCAGACAGTATAGTTTTGACTGCTTCCGGTGCATCTACTTACCAATGGGCTATTGTAGGAGATACCATATCGGGTACAGGTTCAACATTTAAGGTAGGTCCTGTTATTACAACCAGTTATATTGTGTATGGCATCAACAGTGGCGGATGTGTTGATACTGCCATTATTGAAGTACGTAAACCGATCCATATAAATTACGAAACGGAAAGTCCTACCTATTTTCTTCCATATTCAGGTGCTATTGATTTAACTATAACAGGAGGTCAGTTTCCGTTCAGCTTTTTGTGGAGTACCGGAAGCACGGAAGCCGGGTTAAGTTCGATTGTAAGCGGTGTTTATCATGTAACAGTTACTGATGCCGACGGCCTGGTAGATTCCGCTGATATTGAATTAGGTTATGCAGCCGACTGGACAACCACAGGAGCTTCATCAACCGGTAATAGTGTTACACGTACAGCCTCCGGCAGCGGTTGGGGAGCGGCAGGGTCGGTTTCGTCAAATGTTATAAGCAGTAACCAGGATGGATGGGCTGAGTTTGTAGTTGGCAGTACAGGTGTTTCCTATATGTTCGGACTTGGTACAGGAAATAATAACGGTGGATATGCAGGTATTAACTATGCCATCAATATGGACGCGGGCACATTAAAAATATATGAAAGCGGAACCTTAATTAGTACGGTTGGAAGTTGTGTGTCGGGAGATGTGATCAGGGTGGAACGTACCGGATCGTCCATTAAGTATGTAAAAAACGGAACAACATTGTATACCAGTTCCACGGATGCTTCACTTACGCTTATGATAAATACCGCCATCTATACTTCAGGAGCTTCGATAACTGCCATACAAGGCGGCTTTACAGATTACCCCGCGGCCGCGCAACAGGCCATGATTGGTTCGGGGGTGCAGGCGCTTTGTACCGGGGATCAAACAAAGAATTACACACACATTGTTAATTATGATGAAAATGGTAATGTAATAGGAGAAGCCAAAGCTTACTTTGATTATCTTGGCCGGGAAACCCAGTCGCAGGCGCGTTTAATGACAGAAAATGATATTATAGCCACTCAAAAAATTTACGATCTGTACGGAAGACCGGTTGTACAAAGTTTGCCTGCACCGATCGGCCAGGGCGATTTCTGCTTTAAACCGAATTATTTTTTCACAAATGCTTCAGGTGCAAACTACTCTAACAACGATTTTAATATTGCCAATTACACCAAATATCCGAACCGGATAAATCCGGGCGAAACAGACCGGCCCAACCCTGTTGGCAATACCATACCGAACAGTCTTGGCTGGTATTACAGCAATAATAATTATAGCGAAGCCTACGTACCTGCTTCGGCTTACCCTTATACAAGGGTTGAATATGATGATAATAATCTTGGAGCCGTTAGAAGAGGCACTTCCGCGGGTGAACTCCTGAATATGGGAAGCGGACACGAAACACAAACTTACCGGATGCCCGCTTTGAATGAATCGGATTATTTTTATGGAAAAGATTTAGGCTGGATAGTGGAGGATTATTCAGATCCAAGCAGTAACGGGCAGGGTACCATTACACCTGCCGACCTTGCATCAAACTCGCATATGATCAAAACTATTTCGGTGGATGAGAATGGGCAGGAAACGGTTGTGTTTACAGATACCGAAGGGAAACCACTTGCCAGCTGTTTGAGCGGACAGGTAAATGGTGCCAATGCGAATGTGATGAGTCTTAGCGTAACCTCGGTCGGATCATGGTTTGTTGATGTTCATTTGCCAAAAGGCTGCGAAAACAGTTTGGTAATTACCAACCCAGCTTCGTATAATAGTTATACTATATTAAATTTGAAAACCGGCACATTCGTAAAGTTTGGCAGCAGCACCACATTTAACGGAACTACTCCGAATTTACAACCCGGTTTCTATAGAATCATGTTCAAAAGTAGTGCTACTTCCGGCAGAGATGGCTTCAAACCTACCATAGCCTTCACACAGGATGTTAATTATTATAATTTCACAATTAATTATTATGATAAAGCGGGCCGTTTAAAGCTAACTGTACCTCCGGCAGGAGCCGACGAAGATTATACTCCTGCAACAAATACGGTACCCGATCACCTTTTGATCGCTTCAACTAATTACAATTCATTAGGGCAGGTTACATCATCCGTTACTCCCGATGCAGGGAAAACAGAATACTTATACAGGACAGACGGGCAACTGCGGTATTCCAAAAATGCACGTCAGCGCGCATCGAACGCAAGCAGTAATAACCAAAAATTTTCATACATAAATTATGATGATTTAGGGCGTGTTACAGAAACCGGGGAATATAACCCTTTGGCCGGCGGACAATCTTATACCATTTATTTTGATCAAAGTTTTGTTACTACAAATCCCGATCCTGCCGGTTGCACCCAGCAAACATATATTGCTTATACTGCTTCCGATGCGCCGCCTCTTTCATACGAACAAAATCACATGGCCGGAAAAGTTGCAAAGACATGGAATGCGGCCTCCTCTACCTGGTATAGTTACGATGAGTTGGGCAGGATAAGCTGGACAGTGCAAGAGATAATCGATATGCCATCCGGTACCGACGCGGTAAAAACCATTAATTATGAATATGATTTTAATGGAAATGTTACCGAAGTAGCCTATCAAAAGGAGGAAACCGGCGAAGATTTTTACCACTACTATGAATACGATGCCGATAAGCGCCTGAAAAAAGTATTTACCAGTACCGATGCTGGGACAACCAAAAGGGAACAGTCGGAATACGTGTATTATAAACATGGCCCGCTTAAACGGGTTCAATTGGCCAATAAACTGCAGGGGGTTGACTATGTGTACACTATTAACGGATGGCTTAAATCGATCAATAATCCGGAGCTGAATGAAAGAGATCCGGGTAAAGACGGAACAACTGCCGGCACAAGCCATTCTCCTGAAGATCTGTTCGGAACTACCCTGGATTATTTCGCCGGCGATTATTCACGGCAGGGCACCTTTATTCAAACATACGATACACCCGACATGTATAGCGGCCCGCCTGTTGCGGAACTGGCAAAAAATTTATACAATGGCATTATTAAAGATCAACGCTGGAAAACGGTTATTCCTTCCGGCGCGGGAAGCATACAGTATTCAAGTGATCAGTTAATGACGGCCTATTTGTACGATAATAAATACCAGCTTACCAGCTCTATCTTTGGTACCATCACCTCGCCCGGTAATTTAAATAAAGCGTATTCAAATGCAGTCGGAGGTCCGGGTTCTGCTTATGGGTACCAGGGACCTGTATTTAATGATGTGGATGATTATAAAGTATGGGGCTTAACTTACGACCCTAACGGTAATATTAAAACACTTAACCGCAATGGGTACACAGCTCATGCCGGAGGCTTGAATATGGACCAGCTTACCTATGGTTATAGCACAACCGGTGGTAGTCCCCCAAGGTTATTAAGCAATCAGCTGCGTAATGTAGTGGATGGGCATACCTCTACAAATTCCACTTTATACAATACCTTTGGCTTTGAACCCGGCCAAAGCGGTGCTTCGGCAAATTATGTGTATGATGAAACCGGGCAGCAAACAGAAGATAACAGCGCCGTGGCGCACGGAAACTTAAAAAGCTTTAATGATTACGATGTATATGGCAAGGTAACTGCCGTTTGGTCTAATTCCGCAAAAACCGCGCTCAGGGGACGATTTACATACGACGACAAGGGTTTTAGAATGAAAAAATCCGACGACATCACCGATACCTGGTATATACGCGATGGCAGCGGTAATGTAATGAGCACCTACGAAAAACCTACATCCGGAGGCTCTATCGCGCAGAAGGAACTTGGGTTGTTTGGCGATAAACGTTTGGGGATTTATGATGCAAGCGCCGGTACTTATTTGTATGAACTCACCGATCAGTTAGGAAACGTACGATCAACGTTTGCTTCGGCTACGCAAACTACTGTAACCACTAAGTTCGATGGTACAGAGGCCGACGATTACCTGTTTACATACAACACGAACATCGACTATACCGAGAACCATTCATCACCTGCCAATAAAACCGCCTCGGTAAAATTACCCCAAAAAAGTTACGGAACCGGCATTTTTAATACCCCCGTTAATTCGGGCCAAACAGTATCCGGTTCGTATTGGTACAAAGTTACAGGCGGCACACCCGATGCAATGCTGGTGTTTGCCTTAAACGATGCAACTACCAACCAGTTGCTGACCTGGCAGCCCGAACCTGTAGGCAGCTCCACTACATGGGCCCAGGTTACTTTTACATACACCGTAAGCGCCAATGGCTTGCTTAATATTTACCCCTGGAACAACGATGCCACACAAACCGTTTGGTTCGATGATCTCACACTAAACTTTAGCGGTACCGGAGCAGGTATTGCAAAAGCGGAAGCACAAAGCATGGCCGACTACTACGCACATGGTTCATTAATGCCGGGCCGTAATTATTTCGGAAGCCCTGCTTACCGCTATGGCTACCAAGGGCAGTTTGCGGAAAAAGACCTGGAAACCGGTAAAAATAGTTTTGAGTTACGTAACTGGGATGCTTTGCTGGGCAGGTGGAGTACCATTGACCCTTATGGGCAGCATCATAGCCCGTACATGGGTATGAGTAATAATCCTATTAATTTCGTGGATCCTAATGGTGGGGAAGATTATGAGAATGATGATATAATTGTTCGAGATATGAAAGGAAATGAATTGAGTCGAACAAAAACTGATGATAATTTTGATCTGATTTATGTGGTTGATAGTAGAGGGGTTGAATTTAGTCATTGGTTTACAGATGAATGGAGTCCTTTAGAATATAAGCCAACAGCTTTTCAACAATCAATGTATGCATGTGTTGATGCATTTGAAGAAGCGCTATTTGATTTAACACTTAATGCGGCGAGCGCTGGATTGGAAGCAGCAGCAACTAAATATTTGTTTAAGGGGATCAAAGCTGCATGGGCTGCAAGTCGTTTAGTAAATGGGGGAGTTAATGCTACTAAGGTTTTAAATTCAGCAAGTTCTGTATATAAGGGGACAACGATTTTAGGTCATGCTTTAAGTAAACATGCAGGACGAAATCCGAGTATTTGGGGTAAATTAGTTGGAAACCCTTCAACATGGCATAATCAAGCATTAAAACACTTTAATGACATAATGAATGCCTCTGGAAAATTTGTTGAAAAAATAAATCCGCAGGGTATTAAATTTCTCGAGAAAATGTTACCCGATGGACGAGGAATGAGACTTAACTTAGATGGAACTTTTAAAGGATTTATCGATTAATTAAACGTGAAGGAAACAATTGAAATATCGTTTGAAGATATTCGACTTGAAAAAATAGTTGAATTTTTTATATCAATACATTCAGAGTCGACTTTAATAAATTATCAATTTTCAATAGATGAATCGATATCATTAGTAAATATTAAATCTAACTTAGAGTTATTCAAGTTTTTCAACACTTCTTCTGACGGTTCTTTTTATTTCAATTTTTCCAACTTTAAATTAGGAGAATTTGAATTGCCAGAAATTGGTATTCAATTAATGAAGTATAATAATAAGTATGATTTAAATTTTCATTTTGGCTATCAATTCTTAAGAAATATTGCAATTATTCAAAATTGGGCAGGCGCACTTGCGCAAGAGTTAAAAGCAAAAATATATTACTGTGGATATGAACCTGCCAATGATTTAGAAACAAGATTTTTTACTGGGAGCATTTTGGGGCCGCTGAAGTATTCTGGAGGAGATCATATTTAAAAATGAATATTTTTTTGATATAATTAATTCAAAATTGTGAGCGATTTAAAATGTTAGTGTTTAAAATTGTTCACAATTAGAAACTGTTTAAATTTTATTCAATAATATTTTTATAGCTGCAAAATGAATCATTGCCTCACTTGTTTCAAGCAAATATTCAAAATCTTTACTCAATCTTCGTTGGTTTTCAAACCAAGAAAAAGTTCTTTCAATAATC
>JACPDY010000105.1 GCA_016183775.1 Bacteroidota bacterium | reverse complement strand
GCCGTTGGAAAGCATAAAACCATCGGGGTTCCATTTTTTCAGTTCAGCAAACGGGGTTTTCATAGGAAACACCTGTACATAGCAACCCCGTTCAGCCAGGCTCCGTATAATATTTTTCTTCACGCCAAAATCAAGCAACGCAACCTTGTATGACGCATCGGTTTTACCGAAGAAATAAGGCTTTTTTGTAGATACTTTTGAAGAAAGCTCTAACCCAACCATTGAAGGAACCTTTGCCAACTTCGCTTTCAATTTTGTTATGTCTAGTTCTTCAGAAGATATAATGGCATTCATAGCGCCTTTACTCCTGATATAGCGGACAATGGCCCTTGTATCAACACCCTGTATAGCAACAATATTATCGTTTTCAAAATACTCTTTAATGGAACCATTGGAACGTTTACGGGAATGAAATTCATTGAAGGATTTACAAACCATTCCCGCAATTTTTATAGAGTCGGATTCTACCTCATCATCATTCACCCCATAATTACCAATATGCACATTGGTCATCACTGTTATTTGTCCGAAGTACGAAGGATCAGTGAATATTTCCTGGTAGCCGGTCATCCCTGTATTAAAACATATTTCACCGGCAGTTGTACCGATCTTTCCGGCCGCTTTGCCGTGAAACACTTTGCCATCCTCCAGAAGCAGAACAGCGGGTTGTTTGGGTATATATTTCATTCAGGACTTTTATTAAATACGGGTACAAATTTACACCAAAATTGCCTTTTATGAAAGAAAGTTATTATCGAATAATCACCAATTTTTGACATTCCCGCTGTCCTTTATACCTACCTATTATAACAGATTGTGTTCCTCACAATACATACTTACATTTGAAGCCTGACAATATTTAAATATGATCAAAAAATCAGTTGTATTTCTTTTTCTTGGTATGGCCTGTCCCTGGTCTTTTTCGCAGGTTTATCCAACCTTCGGCCCTGAAAAAACCGTTACCATTACGGGCAACACACTTGATGCGATGGAACCTTTTATATCAGCGGACGGAAATACCCTTTTCTTTAATAGTCTTAATAATGGTACAACAACAAGCCTGTATTACGCGACACGGGTAAACGATACTACATTTACTTTTGTTGGACAGGTGAATGGTGTTAATAATCTCACACCCCATCTTGATGCGGTCGCATCAATGGATTCGGCGAATAATTTTTTCTGGGTATCTACGCGAAACTATCCGACCGTTTTCGAGAATTATCAACATGGCTCTTATAGTACAGGCAGTGTAACAAAAGCCGGCCGGGTTATTGGCAACTTTTATGTTTATTCCCCGGGCTGGCTCATAATGGATGCCGCTATCAATTATGACGGAACATTATTGATCTATTGCAATGCCTGGTTCAATAACTGCGGTGGTTTACCCTGTAAAGCCCGACTTGGAATAGCACAAAAAGTAAATGATTCAACATTTAACAAAATCACTACTTCAGAGCAGGTACTCGCCAATATCAACGACTCAACCTATATTGTATATGCACCCGAAATCACCAAAGACGGACTTGAATTATATTTTACCCGTATTAAAAACGGAACTACTTTAACCGAAATATGTGTCTCCGTAAGGCCTTCCCTGACCGGAGTATTCAGCCTGCCCAAAGTAATTTATTCCAATCAACCCGAAATACCTGAAGCGGCGACAATAGTTCCTGATAAAAGCCGGATTTATTACCACAAAAAACCAGGTTCGCTTTTTAAAATTTTTATGCGGTACAGAACTGTTTCTACCGGCACAGATGAAAAACCTGTATCCAATACTGCTATTCAACTGTTTCCAAATCCTTCGGAAAGTACTTTCAGGATATTATTACCCGATTCACAGCAAAATGCCGAAGTGAGAATTTATGACATGCTTGGGCAACAGGTTCTTTCTTCTTCTCAAATGGATGTTGATATCTCCGGGCTTCAAATGGGTATTTATAGTATTCTTATTAAACAAGGGGAAAACAGCTCGATACAAAAATTGATAAAACAATAACATCCCGATTTCCCGTCTCATTTTAGCTTATCTTTAGTAATCATTTAACAGATATGGAAACACCATTCACTAAAATGATGGGGATTGAATACCCGGTCATTATGGCACCTATGTTCCTGGTGAGCAATACAACCATGATCATTGCCGCTCTTGAAAGCGGTATTACCGCGGCTTTTCCGGCACTCAATTACCGGACTGATACCGAACTCCGCGCCGCTATAGCAGAGATAAAAGCAAAGAGCAAGAAACCTTTTGGAGTAAACCTTATTGTAAACAAATCCAACTTTAAATATCAAAGTCAATTAGCCACCTGTGTTGAACTGAATGTCAATTTTATCATTACTTCCCTTGGTAATCCTAAAGAGGTTATTGATAAATGTAAAGCAAAAGGCATAAAAGTATTTTGCGATGTGGTTGACCTGAAGTATGCTCAAAAGGTAGAAGCTCTTGGTGCTGATGGTGTAATTGCTGTAAACAATAAAGCAGGCGGGCATGCAGGTAATATGGCCCCTGAAGAATTGGTGCCATTATTAAAGAAAAATCTAAAGATATATGTTATCTCTGCCGGAGGTATCGCAACCGGAACACACCTCAAACAAGCGCTTGACCTGGGAGCTGATGCCGCATCCATCGGCACTATTTTCATCGCGTCAACGGAAGCTCCCGTTTCACAGGAATATAAGAACGCGCTTGTTAAGTATGGTGCAAAGGATATTGTTCGTACCACCAAATTATCCGGCACTCCTTGTACCGTGATCAATACACCTTATGTAGAGGGCCTGGGAACCAAAGAAACTTTTCTGGAACGCCTCTTGCATAAAAACAAATTCCTGAAAAAATACGCAAAATTATTGTTAGCCCTAAAGGGATTGAAAACACTGGAAAGATCGGCTTTAGGAGCAACCTACAAAACCGTTTGGTGCGCCGGCCCGGCTATTGAATACATCCATTCCATAAGGCCGGCGAAAGAGATCATTTTGCAACTGATCCGGGAGTACAAGGAAGCATTAAGTAGAGTTTATATCGAATAAGCTTTTTTGTGGGTTTAGTGTTTTTGTGCTTTAGTGGCAATTGAATTTTGGCCACTAAAGCACGAAAGCTCTAAATTTTTTCCCCATATATTTTTTGAAATTGTATATAATAATCTAATTCGGTATAATCTCTCGTACCCGCTAAAAATACTTCGCGATATTATTCATAAACTCAACGGGCGCCGCACAGGGCTTGTTGTTTTTTTGATTTATGAAAACAAGGGTTGTTTCTCCTTCATTAAGCTTATCACCCTTCTCATTATATACCTCATAGAGGAATTTTATCCGCACCTTTGGAATCTCAGGAACTGTAGTTTTAACCGTAAGCAGATCATCATAAAAGGCGGGCTTCAAAAACTTAACGGAATAATCCATTACAGGTAAAATAATTCCGCTGTCTTCCAACACCCTGTAACTCATTCCTAATTGCCGGAGCGCCTCCACCCTACCCACTTCGTAATACTGTGCATAATTACCATAATACACATAACCCATGCGATCAGTTTCAGCATAACGAACACGAATAGTTGTTTCAGAAACATACATAATTTATATACTATATTTTTTCAAAAAGTCAATTAATAGTGAATGAAAGTAAAGAAAAAATGTTTTTTTTATTTGCAAGATAAAAGTACAAATTTTGCCCGAAAAAAAATTTTTCATTTAATGTTAGTCATATCAAATAAATTACTATCATTGCATCCCGTTAAACAAGAACGATAGCTAAACACTGCTATTGACGGGACTTTCAGGAGATAAGTAAAAATTTCCACATAACAAAGAAAAAAGTTCTTTATTTACGGAAAGTAAAAAAACAGAGGTAACTACCCTTTTCGCCCTGAAAAAAATTATTTTTAAAAATCAGCGCCGAAAAATTTTTTTATCTCGTTTTTATTTAAATATTTGTGCCATTAATAAGATTTCTTATTCTATATTTATGAGATCGTATTTGGGTTTAAAAAGACTATAAAGATTAACTCATTATAATTCCCGCTTTTTTGAATGGAAAAAGAAAAAGACTATGTAAAGATTTGGGCCAACTGCCTCGACGTTATCAAAGACAATGTAAGTTCTCAAAGTTTCAAAACCTGGTTCGAACCCATTAAACCGGTTAAACTTAGTGCTAACATTTTAACCATTCAGGTTCCCAGCCAGTTCTTTTATGAATGGATTGAGGAACATTATATTACCCTGCTTAAAAAAACGGTACGTAAAGAATTAGGCTCAGACGGCCGCCTGGAGTATTCCATTATCATGGAGAATACCTATAACGCCAAACCCTATACCGTTAAGATACCAACCGTAAACAAAAGAGAATTAAAAAACCCTTCCGTATCAATGCCCATTGATACGGCCACGGGAGGTATACGCAACCCTTTTATCATACCGGGCTTAAAGAAAGTTAATGTTGAGTCACAACTAAACCCGAACTATTCGTTCGAGAATTTTATTGAAGGTGATTGCAATCGCCTGGCCCGTTCTGCAGGTTTTGCTGTTTCACAAAAACCGGGAGGTACCGCTTTTAATCCCCTTCTTATATATGGCGGAGTAGGACTTGGCAAAACACATCTTGCGCAATCAATAGGTATTGAAATTAAAAAGAACTCTCCCGGCAAAACTGTATTGTATGTTACTTCTGAAAAGTTTACCGTACAATTCATTGATGCCATTAAAAATAATAACACCAATGATTTTGTACACTTCTACCAGATGATAGATGCTCTCATCATTGACGATGTACAGTATTTTGCCGGCAAGGACAAAACTCAGGATGTATTTTTCCATATCTTTAATCACCTGCATCAAAATGGTAAACAAATTGTATTGACCTCCGATAAACCTCCTGTTGAAATGCAGGGTATGGAGCAGCGTTTATTGTCACGCTTTAAATGGGGCCTTTCAGCCGACTTACAGGTACCAGGCCTTGAAACACGTATCGCTATACTTGAAAAGAAAATGTATGCTGATGGCGTTGAGCTTCCAAAAGAAGTATTGGAATACCTTGCTTACAGCATTACTACAAATATCCGTGAACTGGAAGGTGCTTATATATCATTGCTTGCACAATCATCAATGAACAAAAAAGCCATCACACTTGATCTGGCTAAACAGATGATCGACAAGTTTGTGAAAAACACAGCCCGCGAAGTTTCTATCGATTATATCCAGAAAGTTGTTTGTGATTATTTCGACCTGCCTATTGAACTGTTGAAGTCAAAGACCCGCAAACGCGAAGTGGTTCAGGCCCGACAGATAGCTATGTTCTTTGCCAAGAATATGACAAAATCTTCATTGGCCACTATCGGAATGCACTGCGGAGGAAAAGATCATGCTACTGTATTACATGCCTGTCGCACTGTAAATAACCTGATGGATACTGATAAGCGTTTTAAAAACTATATTTCGGAACTGGAAAAGAAGATCGCCCTTCAATAAAAAGAAACTCTAATTAAAAGTATACGGGGCGCTATTGGCGCCCTTTTTTTCTATTGTTATCATTAGCTGATCTGATAAAAAGCAAAAATGAAATCCAAAGCCACCACACCATCCAACTATATTGATTCGCTGCCAGCCGACAGGAAACAGGCGATTGCCGAATTGAGAAGTGTAATTCTGAAAAACCTGCCAAAAGGTTTCAAAGAAGTGATGAGTTATGGAATGATCGGATATGTTATACCCCATTCACTATATCCCGATGGTTATCATTGCAACCCAAGCCTTCCACTGCCCTTTATGAACATCGCCTCACAAAAAAATTTTATTGCTGTATACCATATGGGAATTTATGCTGATAAAAAATTACTGACTTGGTTTACCAAAGAATATAGCCGGCACAACAAAACTAAATTAGACATGGGTAAAAGCTGTCTCCGGTTTAAAAAACCCGACCAGATACCATTTAAGCTGATCGGCGAATTGGCTTCAAAAATGACCACACAGGAATGGATAAAAATTTACGAAGGTTATGTAAAAAAAGGTAAGTAATTAAAAACAATAGATCAACGACATGAATAAATCAGTTCCAATACTTATTTTAATACTTTTTATTTCCGCTTGCGGAAACAACACTAACAATAGCTCCCCCGCTAATAATAAAACGAACGAGCCCATACAAACAAATGATCACAGCAAATCAAAGCTAAATATCCAAACGAAAGAATTTACACAGCCCGACAGCTCGGACTATATCCTGTTCCCGCTCACCGCCGGCGAAACCACTGATGGCGGCCTTTTAGACAGCAGAGATTATAAAGAATCCCAGACTGATTATTGGAATATTATTTTTTACAATAAAAAAACAGGAAAACATCACCTGCTTGACGACAAGAAAAAAATGCTCATTCACTCTTATGACAACCGGAATTCAGATTACAGTATCCCACTGCAGATTAGCAAAAAAATATTTTATACCATAACAACATTGGATTGCAATGGCGACAATAAATACAACAGAGAAGATCCCGCTTATTTATTCGTTTCAGATACCGACGGCAAAAACTTCCGACAACTGACACCGGACAATTACAGCCTGTATTCCTGGCAGATAATCAAAAATTCAAATACCATAATAATGATTCTGACAAAAGACAGCGATAACAACAAAAAATATGAAGCTGATGATGAAAAAGTCGCTATGTCAATTGATCTCAGCTCTGATAGGCCTGCACAGGAAGTATTCAGCAATGACTTTAAAGCTAAATTAAAAGACCTTTTTGATACGAATTGGAAAAGGGAAGAACAATGAAAAAACTGATTTTTATTTTTACCCTTGCACTAACTATTCAACAGAGCATACAAGCTCAGTGCAATCCCGGCTTAAACCTGGGCGCTGTGATAGTTCCGACACACGGAAATGCAGCTAATAATGGCAATTTTGCGTCGACAGCCGCATGGCAGGAGGCTGCCAGCTGGATCGACACATTCAATCTCGATTACCGGCAACCCTATATTACATGGACGGATGTGGTAACACAAATTACGGCCAATGTTCCCACCTATAATAATGGAACCATCGGTTTCCAGAACCAGCTGAACACTTGGGCCGGAAATCCCGATGTTCATGTGGTATATTCTACAACAAAAGTCGGAATAGCAAATACACTTGAAGATCTACCGGCAGGTTTTGGATCTTTTACATCTTTTCTTGATCCAAAGTATATCGATCAAAATTACTACGCGATCAAACACATTCTCACGAATGTAAACAAAGTAAAATGGATATCTATCGGAAATGAAATAGAAACCTATTTTGGCGGCGCTTATCTCAATACAGGCAGGATAACACAATACGCCATGTTTCTTGACACCATTAAAAAAAGAATAAAGACCGATTTCCCCACTGTAAAAATAGGAGCTGTATTTGCCTACCATACACTTGTCTGGCAATCTGAACTGAGCCTTATTGACTCTGTACTTAATTCCGTTGATTATGTAGGTTACACTTTTTACTATACAACAAATTCATCCGGAAATTGCTGGGATTCTCCCGCAACCGTACAAACGTGGCTTAATTCGGCGAAGGCAAAGACCGGCAGCAAAAAAATGCTCATAACTGAAACATGTATGGGCGATGGGGGCGGCACAAACCAAAACTGCGGCTCACCAACAAAACAATTGGCTTATGCCGATACACTTTTAAGATGGTATAACACCAACAAAACAAAAATAGAAGGAATGACCTGGTTCACTATAACCGATCCTTACCTCGACTGGCAAACAAGCAATACCATCTGGAATACCTGTGGCCTCACAGATTCATCAGGTATAGCTATACAACCGGCAGGCACTTTGTGGAGCCATCAATGCCAGACATCAGGAATCAACTCAAACAAACATCCTCAATTTAACATCCTGCTCTACCCCAACCCTACCGGCAATTTAATGACCATTCAGCTGGCAGGTATCATAACAGGAACTACAATAATTTCGGTTTACAATTCAATTGGAATTGAAATAAGCAGATTAAATACAAGTGGAGATAAATTTACATTTGACACATCCGATTATCCCAATGGAATATATTATTTTCATATAGAAAACAGCCGCAACACTTATCTCCGGCGTATAATTATAGCCAGATAAGTACTTAAATCTGCCATATTGACGCAGAAAACAATTGGCAATGAATTTGAGATAATGCAGGTGAATTGCTTTTTTGTTGGTAATTCATCAATAAATGAGCATAAATATTCACTAACTTTATTAATAATTTAAAATCAGAAAATCATGGCAGTAGAATTAACGGACGCTAACTTTGATCAGTTGGTATTAAAATCAGATAAACCTGTATTGGTTGATTTTTGGGCAGAATGGTGCGGTCCTTGCCGTATGGTGGGTCCTGTTGTAGAAGAACTTTCGAAAGATTATGAAGGAAAAGCCGTAGTTGGAAAAGTAAATGTGGATGTTAATCCTAATATTTCAGCCCAGTTCGGCATTCGCAATATCCCCACCGTATTGTTCTTTAAAAACGGACAAATAGTTGACAAACAAGTAGGCGCTGTTCCGAAAAACATATTGGATGGCAAGCTAAAAGCACAACTATAAACAGTTCAATGTTCCGTGTTCAATGTTCAAAGTTTAGCTGCAATTGAACTTTGAACATTGAACATTAAACATTGAACCCGAAACGTTGAACCAATTACCCACTCAGCAATTACAACAATTTTCGCACCTCGAATTCATTGCACGACAGGTTGTCGAAGGTTTTATTACGGGTCTGCACAAAAGCCCCTTTCACGGTTTTTCTGTTGAGTTTGCTGAACATCGCTTATATAACAAAGGCGAATCCACAAAACATATTGATTGGAAATTATACGGTCGTACCGATAAACTATTTGTGAAACGGTATGAGGAAGAAACCAATCTTCGTTGTCATATAATCATCGACAGTTCCTCCTCTATGTATTTCCCTGTAGATGAAAAAAAACAAAAAGTACAGCAAAATAAAATTACCTTTTCGGCCTATTGCGCTGCCGCATTGATCGAACTATTGAAACGCCAGCGCGATGCCGTCGGACTAAGTGTTTTTGATGAAAAGCTTGAGCTGCACACACCTGCCAAATCAAGCCCGGTGCATCACAAAATGCTGATCCACGAATTGGAAAAACTCATCCAGTACCGTTCACCTGCGGAACACAAAAAGACATTCGCTGTCGAGGCACTTCACCAGATAGCGGAAGCCATTCACAAACGCTCATTGGTTATTCTGTTCAGCGACATGATGGACGGAGGCAGCAAACCGGAAGAACTGTTTTCAGCACTTCAGCACCTCAAACACAACAAACATGAAGTGATCCTCTTCCAGGTAATGGACAAGAGCAAAGAACTTGATTTTAATTTTGATAACCGTCCTTATAAATTCATTGACCTCGAAACCTGCGAAGAATTGAAAGTAAACCCTAATGAGGTAAAAGATAATTACTTGGCCGCCATTAACCAATTTGAACGAGAGTTAAAACTTCATTGCAGCCAGTACCGTATTGATTTTGTCGAAGCCAATATTGATAAAGGGTTTGAGCAGATACTGATGCCGTATTTATTGAAACGGAGCCGTATGCAATAGGGGTATTGACAAAACCCTTTTTTTACACTATATTTGCAGTCTTAATTCAAATTAAGACCTTATGAAGAAGCTATTCTCATCAGCATTATTAGTTTTAGCAGTGACAGGAAGTGTGATGGCGGTTAATTGCCGCAGATCAATACAAAGCATTTCGGCAAATGAAGTGAAGGTTGAGATCGTGATCAACAAGGATCAATTAAGCAGCTTTGCGCGTTTGGCTGAATCCATACCTGAAGGTTCTACAATAAAATACGCCAAATCCGAAGGAGGCCGCCTTACCATCCAGGACAATAAAGTAAAAATCATCTGGCTAACGTTACCTCAGCAAACAAGTATCACTATATCTTATATCGTTAGCACAGAGGCCTTAAAAGAAGGCAATTATACTATAAGCGGTAATTTCTCTTATGTTGACGGAGGTCTTACAAAAGAGTTTGAGATCCCTGCGAATAATTTCACCATTAACGGCAGCCGTATTGCAAGCACGCTCTCGGCATCCGCAAGTGAAGCTGCTCTTATTAACAAAGTCATGACCGGGAATATATTTGCTACTACAAACGTAACTTACGCTATACAGATCCTTTCAACAAAGGACAAATTATCTGCTGACCATTTCTCTAAAAACAAAGTGCAACAGGTTAAAGTTGAAACTACGACTGATGGTACAAACAAATATATTATGGGGGCTTATAAATCAAGTGATGAGGCTATCGCCACGCGTGACAGCCTTGTTAAAAAAGGGTTTAATGATGCCTTTGTGGTTGCCTATAACAACAACCAGCGTATTACTCTTGAAGAGGCCAAACAGCTGGAAGCCGGCAAATAATTGTTGACCGAAGAAATTCAGGCAGCCTCTCGGATTAACGGGAGGCTGTTTTGTTTAAGGTCCGAAAAATATTTTGTTATTAATTGTACTGTGAATTTATTTTTAAAGAAAATGAAAAACATGCTGGGATTTATATTATTAATTTCTTCTCTTGCCGGAAGCCCAATTACAGGTGACTGCCAAAGAACCATCCAACCCATTACGCCTACTGAATTGAAAGTTGAGGTTACCATCAACAAAAGTCAGTTTAAAGGATTTGCACGCCTGGCAGAATTTGTTCCTGAAGGTTCTGTGATCAAATACGCCAAGACAGAAGGCGGCACATTTATGATACAGGATAACAAAATAAAATTCATCTGGTTAACCCTGCCAAAACAGGATTTCATCACTGCTTCATATGTCATTGGTACCGAAGCATTAAAAGCAGGCAAATACCCCGTGAGCGGAAAGTTCTCTTATACAGAGGACGAGCAAACAAAGGAAATTGAAATTCCGGCAACAACTTTTACGGTTACTGGTAACCAGATTGCCAATTCTGCACCAGCAAGCCCTATTACACCTGCTGAAAATACTGCCATAAGCAAAGTTCCGGAATCGAAATCAGCAGAGATCAAAACCACAACCGAAACGAAAGTTGCTGCAGAAG
Source organism: Bacteroidota bacterium (assembly GCA_016183775.1). Lineage (NCBI taxonomy): Bacteria > Pseudomonadati > Bacteroidota > Bacteroidota bacterium. The sequence continues at coordinate 694 of JACPDY010000105.1, read as the reverse complement.
CTAAAGTTTCAAAAGTAACTTATTCGCTTCAGCTACTTTCAACAAAAGACAAATTAACAGACGATTACTTTTCAAAAAAATATCAGATAGCGGATCCGGTTAGAGTTGAAACGGTTGATGGTTTAAATAAATATATGTTGGGAGAATTCAGGTCAACCGGAGAAGCTGTTGCTTACCGTGAAGGCTTAGCCAAAAAGGGATGTAAGGATGCCTTTGTTGTTCCTTACTCAAATAATACACGAATCACACTTGATGAGGCCAAACGGCTGGAATCGGGCAAATAAAATATCCAGTCATAAGAAACAGAAAAATGCCTGAATTATCAGAAGCTTTTTTTTGATTTATTATCCTGTAAAATTCGTATAATCGTTTTTGTATCGGACAAACAAACGATGTTACAGAACGCATTAGACGCAGATGTAACCGGATGCCAGATATCGATCTTTCATCAATGTCTGCACTGACGAAAAAACAGAAATAAAGAAGATCGTAAGAAACAAAGCGCGGCAGGTGACACTTGATCAGGGAAGAGAATAATTTTTTTGTTTGGGCTGTATCCCACCAACAAAGTACATCTTGTGTAGGAGTTTGTGAGGGAGTAGTTTTGCTTGCATAAACAATAAACTACTTTCCATGAACGAAAAAATGACTGAATATCGTCAGCAAAGACTCGAGCTGGCATCCCAGTATGCTT
>JACPDY010000104.1:21549-33195 GCA_016183775.1 Bacteroidota bacterium | reverse complement strand
AAAAATTATTTATTTTTTTCTACCAAGATTCCATCCCTACGGGATTTTAATAGCTCCGTTAGGAGCGAAATCTTGGTAGAAAATTAAAACCCAATGATTCGAAGCCCCATCGGGGCGACCTAACATTTATTTTATATGAAATTTAAACAGTCTTTAAGTTTATGCGATTATCTGATCAATGAAATGTTTCCCTTTCCGACGTCAGTTTTGCCGGAGAGGTACTCTATCGTTAAATAATAGGCGAATACAGCTGTATTTAATTCTTTACCTATGTAAACTCCATTCCAGCAATGCTCCGGGTCCGAACTTTCGTAAACCTTTTCGCCCCACCTGTCAAATATTTTTAAGGAGATCTTTCGGATACATATATTATCCGGTATACACAACTCATCATTCAATCCATCTCCGTTAGGAGTAAATGCATTCGGAATGATGGTGTTTATATCCGCGTCAGCATTACACGGTATATATTCCTTCACTGTTACTTTAACACTGTCAAACGACTCACACCCGTAGGCATCGGTGACTCTTACATAATATATAGTGGTGGTGTCGGGAGCCGCCACAGGGTTCGGACAATTTGTGCAGCTCAATCCATCCGGCGGCGTCCAGCTATAAACGGTACCTCCGGCAGCAACAAGCTGTGTGCTGAATGTGTTAAATATGTCCACATCATTTCCCGCGTCGGCTGCCGGAATATTCACTGTTAAAGTAGTGATCACAATACTGTCACATCCGCTCATCTTTGAAACCAACGTATCAATATAAATCCCCGGATTAGTTACAACTGTTCCGTTTCCAAGGGTGTAACTTTGTCCCGGACAAATATGCGGATCGAGCGGGGTTACCTGTGCAGGATTAACCACAACACCAGCAGTTGCCGCAGCTGAACAGCCGTCGGCATTTGTACCTGTTACCGTATATGTTGTACTTGTTAAAGGGGTGGCACTTACAACAGCTCCTGTTGTTGCGCTTAATCCTGCAGGAGGCGCCCAGGTATATGTAACGGCACCGGCGGCTGTAAGAGTAGCCGCGCTGCCCATGCAAACAGCCGCATTGGATACATTTATTACCGGGAGACTATTAACTGTAAGATTTACAGTTGTTACAGCCACACATCCTTTGCTGTCCGACCCTGTTACCGTATATGTTGTTGTAACAAACGGATTGGCATTAACCGAAGAACCTGATGTGCTGCTTAACCCCGAAGACGGTGCCCATACATATGTGGAAGCGCCATTTGCTGTAAGCACCGCTGACGCGCCCGCACAAATAGTGGCAGGGGCAACATTAATTACAGGTTGCGGACGGAAAGCAACCAAAGCAGTATCGGTGGAAGTGGCTCCGGAAATATCTGTAATGGTAACAGTATAAACCTGTGATGTACCTGAACACACATTTAAAGTAGTACCTGTTGATGCACCGGGATTCCATAAATAAGTAAAAGGAGGTTTTCCCTGGCTTACAACGGCGCTAAGGAGTTTACATCCACCCGGACAAACACTATCGCCTGTAACCATTACAGAAGGCTGACAAGGAATTACAGGAACTATTACTGATAAAGTATCAAAACAGTTGTTAGCATCCCAAACTGTAACATTATATGTATTCGGCGACAAGCCTGAAACATCTTCTGTGGTTTGTCCGCCAAGCCAACTATAAATATAAGGAGTGGTTCCACCCGAAACACTCAGGTCAATGGCCGCGTTGTTCATACAACCTGTTACCGTTTTGTCCAGCACTAAAGCCGGGCTGCTATTAATTGTTACCGAAGATGTCATTGTACAGCCATTGCCATCCGTTACGGTTACAGTATATGCCGTTCCCGCCGCCAAACCAACAAGTGTCTGTGAATTAATTGTTCCGGGATTCCACAAATATGAATATGGCGTATTGCCCCCTGTTGGCAATACAGTGGCAGAACCACTGTTTGTTGAACCGCATGTTTCGGTTGACGATGTTGTAATTTTCAAAGGCCCCTTATTAAAAACAGTGATCGTATCAATAACTGAACAGTTATTGGCATCCTTTATCGTAACCGCATACTGAATCCCTGAAACTAAATTACCTGCCAACGATGTTGTCGCGCCCCCCGGAGACCAGATGTAGGTGTAACCGGGCGTTCCTCCCGAAACAATATCTTCCGCTTTGCCATCAAACACGCCGGAACAATTTACGGCGCTCCGGTCAATAATGTCATGGTTGATGGCTGATGGCCGTGGTACATAAATAACTCCCTTACCCGTACAACTCTTTGAGTCGGTTACGGTAACAGCGTACGTTTCTCCCCCTGTGAGACCTGTCGCAACAGTGCCGGTTTGATTGGCCGCATTCGTACTCCATACGTAACTGTATCCCGGAGTGCCGCCGGTGATCCCAATAGTTGCCGTTCCGTTTTTTGAATTAAAACAAGCGGGGCTTACAGTTGACATAACAGGTACCAAAGGCCCCGGAGCATTAAGTGTAATAGCCTTAGTACCCGTGCACCCGTTAGCGTCTGTAACCTGCACCATATAAAATCCTTTGGGCAATCCTGTAGCGCTTGCGGTGGTTTGAACAGGTGTAGTATTCCAGGAGTAAACATAAGGAGTAGCTCCGCCTGAAGGTATGGCCCCTGCGAAACCGTCAGAAGAATTTGAACAAGCTGCATCGGTGGAGGTAACGGCAACGTTAATATTGACAACATCATTAACAGTGACCGTTGCAGAAGAAGGACATCCGCTTGCATCATTTACCATAACAGTATAAATTCCCGCTGCAAGACCACTTATAGCCGATGTAGTTTGGCCTCCCGGGCTCCATAAATAAGTGTAGTTTCCCGATCCGTTTGATGGGATCACCGAAGCTGTGCCATTGGAAAGCCCGCAACCCGTAATATCAGTTTTTGAAGCGGACAATGTGATGCTGCCTTTACCGCTTATCGGCACACTTTTTACTTCCACACATCCATTCGCGTCTTTTACAATAACAGTATAAACGCCGGCGGAAAGACCTGTTGCTGTAGCGCTTTTACTTCCTCCCGGCGACCATCCATATGTATAAGGACCTACACCGCCATTTACAGTTACTGTTGCTGTTCCCAGCGTTACAGGTTTATTTGTGCAATAGGATATGATCCTATTGGTTCCTGATATTACAACATTAATACTGCAGGAACAAGAGTTTCCGGGAACAAATGTCGAGGTAGCGCCGGGGATCTGAGAAACATCTGTTCCACCGCATAAAACTCCGGCAGGACAGGCAGATAACAAAGCAACACTGCCGGCACATGAGCCGCCAATGGATATTGACGCGCCACTTCCGCACTTATTAACGGTTATATTCGAGCAACTGGTACACGGAACGGTCCATGTAATTTTTCCGCATCCTCCAACACCGCAATCCGCGGGTGTGGTTACAGCGGATACATTCATTCCACATGGCCGGCAAGGATCCACATTGACAATAATAGTTGTGGAATCTTTACAAAGGGGATTAGACGTATACGCGATCAATACTGCGGTATACGTACCTATAGCGGGATAAATATGTACGGGAGATGCGGACGTTGAAGTTTGTCCGTCTCCAAATCTCCACAAATAACCTGACGCGCCCGTACTGTTATTGAAAAAAGTCACTTCATGTGAATTGCAATTAGTTAAAGCACTTAAGCCTGATGCCGTACTCAGGCTGACACAATTAACTACACTAAACTGAAAATCCCTGGTAGTGGTGGAGAGAAATTTTCCTTTCCTGTATTCAGTAACACAAACACCTACAACAAATTTTCCGATCGTGTTAGGAATGCCCGTCAGCGAACCCGTAACAGGATTCATGGATATACTGCCACCCATTGGATTTGTGGCTGTATATGGCGGAGTAAAAGGGTATGGTGTGTATGGAACCACCGACTCCAAAGGAGAACATAAAGAATACACCAAAGAATCGCCATCCGCGTCTGTGGCTGAATTGTCAGATGAAAACGGACTTCCGGCGCAAATAAAGATCGGAGGAGTACTCTTAAATTTGGGATTACTGTTAACCGCTGCCAAAGAAACATCAGGGATAGTGGCAGAATACGCGCTGAAGCCTGCGGGGCCATTAATTATACCACTGTTCCTTGCATTCTCTTTAAACTCGATCTGGTACCCGCCAGGGATGGGTGGAAGAGTGACTGTGGTTGTATAAGTGGCCATCTCAATACAAATGCCCTGTGGAATTGATGTACAAGGAGAAGGTGGATTTGCGGGCAAACTGATTACCGGCCCTAATGAAGCACTGACTGTTTGAACCAGCTGCCCGGCGGAGTTATATATCGATATTCCGGCAGGGTTCGGGAAATCAATTCCGGAACAATCCCTGTAGAATTTTAACGTTACCTGATATTTATTTCCACCTAAATAATCGTAACTGATCTCTCCGCCGGCAATATGGCTTGCAAAAATATTTAAATTGGTTAAGAATAAAATAAACAAAAATATACGAACCGTTTTTTTGTAATTTAATTTCATTTTGCGATTATTATTGGTCGGATTTTTCACCTGGTTTAACTCAGAAAAAATATTCAACAGATTTATTTCTATCATACCCATTTACCGGTTTTTTCGTGCCCTGAAAATTGACACACCGAAAAACATACTCTACTCATTAATAGAGTAAAATTCGCCCGAAATGGAGCATATTTCAAATCATTATTATCCTATAATATCATATCTAATTCGACTATACAGGTAGGATATAAAAATCATGCATATAATTCGCATATCATATAATAATAACTATTTGATTATCAATATATTAATAACATTTCCATTTTATACTTTATTTAAAAAAGTTATATAAACCAAATTATATATATCATAGCTAAATGAATGAAGTAGCACTTTATACCCTTCATAAATCAATATCGTTTAGTTAAGAAAATGCTTTGGTGAAAATCTGACAGGCAGGCACCAATCCCCAAAAAAAGAAAAATACGAACGCCTAACCAAACAACATTGATACAGTATCGTATTATTTAAGGCTAAAAAGAAGATAAATAAGCTTAGCAAAAATGCCTGAGCTTTTTGAAAAGATGAACGAACCAAAAACGAATAGTGCGGGTTTTACATATTGCGTATCCGGAAGAAAATTTTTACCTAAAAAGTTCGGTTATTTTTGCCGCATTTATAGTGTTTGAGAATTTCTCGAGCAACACTTTTTCGCGTCGGAGGATTTCCGCTGTATCAAACGGCAGGTCGAACAAACGGATCACTTCCTTTTTCATGTCAGCCGCAGAATCACAGACTATGCATAAATTCCTGAGTTCAGTACCATCTACCATCGGAGGATTTACCACACAGTACCGGCCATTAAAAAGAGAAGTCAAAAGCTTTAATTTAATTCCGGTCGACTGAAAAGTAGGCAACACATTGATCTGAGCCTCCTTAACCAACTTGTAAATTTCTTCGGTCGATATATTTGCCCGGAATTCAATATTGTTGTATCGTTTCGCTGCATCAATTAAAAAAGCCGGCGGATTTTTTCCGGCAATGATCAAAGGCACATGAATACCATTAAACACTTTATTGATCAGGTATAAGGCCGCTTCAATATTCTCGGCCACCTCCAGGTTCCCATGATAAAACGCGAAATTTCCTTTACCCGGCTCAATTATCACTTTTTCGTCGGGATGAAAAGCCGGAACCTGGATCACATATTTGTATTTTTGAGATAAATACTTCATATCGGCCGGAGAAATCGCAAGAATATGCTCAGCCCTGTTCAATACGGCTTCGAATCGCTCCAGCTTCCCCGCTTCACTTTTAAAATAAACCCGCTTTAACATTTTCTTCTCGACTTTTGCCAGGCTGCAGTAGTAATCGTGCTCAATGTTGTGAGTACGGACAATTTTTTTCCGATCCTTCAAACGTGCATCGCTGATATGATAACAGCAATGTAAGCCTTCAAATAAGACTGGGTAATTATCTTTCAACAGGTTTTGCATCAGTTCTTCCGATGAACGCGTAATGGCTATATACGGAAGTGAGCTGAACATATAGCGCAATCCCTTTTTCCGTTTATAATAATTTACCGACTCACATATTTCATTAAGCTGGTGAGCGATGGCACGGCCATATTCAAAACAATGCAAATGAACCTTTATACCTTGCCTGTGCAATTCCCTTATTTTAAAATACACATCTATCACCCCGCCATAACTTGGAGGATAAGGAACATCGAATGTGATTATATGCAGGTGTTTTGAATTCAAAGTTTAAAGTTATGGGATCTTACATTACATTAAAAGCTTATATACCTTTATCAATTCCTGTTCTTCATTTTCCCATGTCAATTCACGGGCTGCATGTTTACTGTTTTCCTTCCATTTATTCAATTGCTCTTTATTTTCAAGCATCGAATTTATTTTATGAGCAATGTGCTTCGGATCATGATCATCAATAATATTCCCTACATTATAATGCCTGATTATTTTTTCAATTTCGGTTAAATGCGATGCCAAGACAGCAATTCCGGCATGAATGTAATCGAATAATTTATTCGGCAAGCTGTAACGGTAGTTTATATTTGTGTCCTTATCAAGTGTAATTCCTATGTCTGCATTACGTGTATATTGCATCAGCTCGGTATACGGCAATTTGCCAATAAATCTAACCCTTTCATTTAAACCATCACGCTCCGTTTTCAATTTCAACTCATCGATAACATCGCCGCCGCCAATCATCAAAAGAAGCGCATCATTTACATACTTCATCGCTTCAACTGTTTCTTCCGCTCCGCGCTGCACATTTATTCCTGCCCCCTGCATAATCAATATCCTCCCGTCAACAGGCAAATTCAACTCCTGCCGGGTTTTCGTTGCCGCTTCAACACCTCCACGTGGTATATTCCTGACAACCTTTGGCTCAATCCCATACTTATTCTTATACCAAAAAGCAATGCTTTCATTAACCGTAAATACATATTTTAGTTTAGGAAAAATATTTCTTTCCAGGCCTTCCCATATCTTCCTTTTAAAAGGCCGGTTTTGCAATTCAGGAACCTCTGTATAAATTTCATGGGTATCGTAAACAAGAGAGCTGCCTTTAAGCAAAGAGATCACATAATTCGGAAACAAAGTGTCAAGATCATTTGACACCAACACATCGGATCTGTGAAACAACAAAAAGAAAAACAAACGGCAATTGAATTCCAGGTAAAACAATGGACCTCTTTCGAACAAAAGTCTCATACGCTTTGTAAAATAGTCTCTCTTATCAAGCTTAAGACTATTGCGCTGCTCTCTCCCGACCAAAACAACCTCAAAGCCCAACTTGTGCAGTGTAGCGCAAACTTTATGCACGCGCTGGTCTGTTACCAGGTCGTTTATTACAGATACAATGACTTTCTTCAACTTGATTTCAACTCCTTTTATGTATACAAAAGGGTATTTGCGAAGATAGGAAAATAGCTCTCTCACGATCGTAGCAGCCAGCTAAATAAAAATTAACTTATAATAGAGATTATACCGAATAAGATTATTATATGAAATTTACAGAAAAACATTTGGTGAAAATTTGGAGCTTTCGTGCTTTGGTGGCGAAAATTCATTTGCCACTAAAATACCAAAACACAAAAGTCCACCAAAAATCCTTATTCGATATAAACTCTAATTAGAACTACTACTTTTACCTCCTCCACTTTGAATTTAATACAATTTGAATGCGACACAACAGAATCCCTGCCTACCGGCAGTAAGCAGCTTGTTTCAAACAAGCATACTTAAACCTGCTAAAATTCAGCATATAGTTCGTATTTTTAACGCAATGAAGGTCGGTGAAAATATTTCCTTAAAGCCATACAATACATTTCATATTGATGCAAACGCGCGGTATCTCTTTGAATTTTCCTCTGTTGAAGAAGTAAAAGAAATTCTGTCAGAAAAAAAATTCCGGGATGTCTCAAAATTGATCCTGGGTGGCGGCAGCAATATACTGCTTACCAAAAACTATGATGGTTTGATTATCCGGAATAATATTGAAGGCATAAGCCTTGTCAAAGAAGACAATGCTCATTACTATATAAAAGCCGGAGCGGGAGAAGTGTGGCACAGGTTTGTGATGTATTGCATTGAACACAATTACGCCGGTGTTGAAAACATGTCATTGATCCCGGGGAAAGTCGGAGCCGGACCCTTACAAAACATCGGCGCGTACGGCGTTGAACTCAAGGATACCTTTTTTGAACTGGAAGCTCTGCACCTGGACAGCCTCAGTATGCAAAAATTTTCAAATACCGATTGCAGGTTCGGCTACCGCGAAAGTATTTTTAAGCATGAACTAAAAGGACAGTTCATTATTACCTCGGTAACATTCAAACTAAATAAAGAACCCCGGTTCAATACAAGTTATGGCGCTATTGAAAAAGAACTGGAGGCAATGGGTGTAAAAGAACGAACAATAAAAGACATCAGCCGGGCCGTTATAAATATACGCAGTAGTAAACTGCCTGATCCGGAGCTGATCGGAAACGCCGGAAGCTTTTTCAAGAATCCTGAAATCGGGCAAGACAAATTTGAGAGCTTAAAAGTCAGGTTCCCGGAAATTGTTGCCTACCCTCAGAAGAGCACCGTTAAACTCGCCGCGGGATGGCTCATTGAGCAATGCGGCTGGAAAGGTAAAACATTTGGTGATGCCGGTGTGCATAAGAACCAGGCGCTTGTACTCGTGAATTATGGGAAAGCAAATGGTCAGGATATCTACGCTCTGTCGCAGCGCATCATGGATTCGGTAAACGAAAAGTTTGATGTGGTACTTGAAAGAGAGGTCAATATTATATAAGAGGTGTATATGTGTCGCACCACAAGTATTTGTGTCCATACGGTAGCTGACCGGCAGGCAGGTTTGGAGTTTTGGTGGCAAAAATCAACCCGCCACGAAAGCACTAAATCACCAAACCCCACAAAAAAGAAAAATACAAACGACCAAATCCTTAACTAAACGGCATTGATTTATGATGGTATAATTTATTCCTTTATTAATTTTTTATAGCAAACCTTCCCGCCGGTTAATAATTCAATGAAGTAAACTCCCGAAGGTTCATCTGATAAATCAACGTTTGTTGTAATACCAATATTCCGGTCCAATAAGTAAACGACTTTCCCCAACATATTATATATCCTGATTTTTTCAACTGCTGAGTTACCCGCTGCTGAAATAATAAAGATTCCGTTATTCGGATTAGGCTGAATTTGAAACATGCTCTTTTCAGAAATCATTTTGACACCTACGGTGGCTAAAGTATAACTGGCGGATACATCAGAGCATCCATTAACATCAGTAACCTCAACAGTGTAATCACCGGCCACCACAGCAATGTACGTTTGCGAGGTAGCCCCCGGAATAGGAAACCCATTCATGTACCATTGATTTCCGGTCGCGGAACTGGATGTCAAAGTTGATCCGTTAGCTGTAATTGTCGGAGTTACGGGAAGCGGATTAACTGTAATTGCAGCGAGCGTAGTTCCTGCACATCCATTGTCGGTAACATTTACAGAATATGTAGTGGTTATAGGTGGCGAAACAATGATTGAAGAAGTGGTTTCACCTGTGTTCCAAAGGTAGCTGGTACCACCTGAAACGGTTAGTGTAGTATTGTTCCCGTTACAAATTATCATACCGCCGGTAATGGCCGGAGTTGGTTTCGGAATAACAGTTACTGTAGTTTGAGCGGAAGCATTGCCGCACGTATTTGTGCCCTGAACAGAATATGTACCGGAAGCAGTAACTGTAATACTTTGAGTTGTTTTACCATTACTCCACAAATACGAATTAGCCGCGCTGGAGGTAAGTTTTACTGAATCTCCCTGGCAAAAAGTAGTCGGACCACTTGCTGTAATATTAATACTGAATGTACTTTGTTGCGAGATTGAAACACTTGATGTACTTGTACATGATTTAACATCCGTAACTGTAACAGTATAGGTCCCGGCCGAAAGATTGCCGGCTATTTGTGAAGATTGAACAGGAGAAGTACTCCAGTTATATGAATACGTACCGCTTGCATCATAGCTTACGGATATATTATCAATAGAGGCCGGAGGCTGAGTGCCCTTCGCCTGGTTATTTTGCCAGGAAAAAACAAGTCTTTTTGTCGTACCGGCATTTGCATCAAGGCCGGATATCGTGGCGGTTGTATAATTATTTTGCTGATTATAGGAAGCGCTTCCTATTTGCCCTGCAGAAAGTGTATTTCCGGCAGTTGGAGTCGTTGTAACAGGTACCAGAAAAACGTTAAAATAATCCTGTCCATTTTGACCCATTCCTTTCCAGTCGAATTTTACCGTAATATTCTTTGCTGAAGCCGGCAAAACAAAATCTTTATAAAAATGCACCGCAGCAGATGAGTTGACAGTATACGCGTTGACATTACTATTATTTGAAATGTAAATGGATCTTGTGCCGCCGTTCGCCGTCGCGGTTCCAACAAACCACTTATTTGTTTCGCTGCCATTAACCAGGGTCCACGAGTTTGTACTTTCCCAATCTTCAGGTATTGTTGTGGTTTGTAATGAAGTACCTCCTGAAACAGCAACCGATGCGCTTCCATTACTCAGCCCGCATGAGGCATCAGTGGGTGTTACTACAAGAGACATTGCCGGAAGCCGGGTAACACCAACGGCTGATGAAGCCGTACAACCGAAACTGTTTGTTACAGTAACTGTATAGGTTCCGGAAAGGGTTGCTGTTATACTTTGCGTGGTGGCACCACTGCTCCATGAATATAAATTTGATGGATTCGAGGTAAGAACGACAGAATTTCCCGGGCAAAATGTAGTTGGCCCTCCTGCACTAATTCCGGCAGCAGGAGAAGCATTCATCACAATACCGGTTGTAGCGGTACTCGTACAACCAGCACTATTAACTGTCACTGTATATGTTCCTGCGGCAAGAGATGAAGCGTTGTTTATGGTTGGATTTTGTAATGCCGATGTAAATCCATTTGGACCTGCCCAGGAATAAGAGTCACCGGCAGAAGCAAATAAATTAACAGGCGCTCCGATGCAACCCGGACTGCTGCTGCTGGCAGTAGCCGATGCAGATGAGGTAATTACAGTAACACTGGTAGTTAAAGTGCTTGTAGTATTGAGTGAATTCGTTATGGTAACTGTATAAACCCCTGCAGTTGCGAGGGTCACATTTGAAATCGCTGGATTTTGCAAAGCGGAAGTAAATCCATTGGGACCGCTCCAGGAATAGGTGACGCCGCCGGAGCCATATAAGTTCAATGTTGTTCCGATACATCGCGGGCTGTTGCTGGTCGCCGTCATTAATACAGGAGTACATCCATTTGAAGTTAACAAACTGGACCTCGGAGCTGAATTTGCAGCGGCAGTCACTCTGGCCTTCTGATCCGCTGTAAAAATGTAACGGGTCCCGCAATAACTCATTTGATTATTTTTGGAGTTCGCCCAAATACCTGTTCCTGTGCAAACATCAGTTGTTCCACAATCTCCCTGCTTGTGGGGAGGTGTATCACAAACCTTATCACCATCACTTGAACATGCATTGTTAACCGGGCAGGAAACATTACCTCCGTCGCCATTAAAAGTATGATATAAATAAAAAGCATGTCCTAACTCGTGCGCAGTTGTATTATATGCACTGGAAAAATAATTGGCTACAACTA
>JACPDY010000104.1:0-21424 GCA_016183775.1 Bacteroidota bacterium | reverse complement strand
GCCACCTGCTCAGATTTTTGATCGAATCCTCTCTCGCGGCAACGCAACCCGCCTGGGTAATACCATATGTGCTGTAATTTAATATTGACGAGCCATTTACCCTGTTAATGCCGGTTGTGGCATTTCCATTTGGATCCCGGCTCGCCAAACAAAATTCAATTCCCAAATCATTACTATTAATATTGCCAGCAACATTTCTCCAGCGATCATTTAACCCCTTAATAGCATCGTAAATCTTCGCGTCTGAAATATTAGTGCCTGTACCAACAGCTTCACCAAGGTGAACAACATGAACTACTACAGGGATCGTTAAAACAGCAGATGTTTGGGCTACCTTACTATTTTTCTGATTATTGATTATTTCCTGGATCTGCTCTTCAATCAGCGTATTCTGATTGTTATAAAATGGATCCATTTGTAACAACTGGTTATTTGCATTTTCAGTAGCACATAATTCCTGGGAATAACTATCAGCGAACTGACCTGATAAAATCGCAATAAAAACCGAAATGAGCACATTTATTTTCATGGGCGTAGGTTTGGTTGTTAGTCAATAAAAAGTAATTTACTAACAATTGATGAGAAAGTCAAGAGGAGTCGTGCAAACAGGAATTTGCCTGCCCATCAAAATGTTTTGGCACACAGGCGTGAGAAGCTCTGTAACAAAAAATTACACAGAGAAAAAGAGAGTTTTACAGAGAGCACAGAGAAAAGATGTTTTAGAAACTGAATGTCCTGCACCGGGATGTATACCTGCATCGCTTTCGCGTAGCTTCAGCGGAGCAAAGCCTGCCGGCAAGGCTGGGTTTCAAGCGACGAATGAAACCAATGAATATTTCAATTACAAGTAACCCATCTTTAGACCACAGAATTGACAACCCACAATACCAACTAACAATTATCCTACTGCTTATACATCAAAAAATGCTTAACATGTGTATTTGTGCTTCCATCTTTTGAAGCCGGGAGCATAAAGGTTTCTTCAAGGGGTTTAAAATTTTTCAACTCAATTTTAACAGTATATTTTTTATCTCCGGGAAGTGTAATGAAATAATCGCCTCCTTCCTCGGCATTTGAACTTGTTGTGCCTACTTTCTGGCCGGCCTCATCATAAATATTTACTTCAGCAGCAAGAGCAGAAGCACCTTCGTTACTGATCACAGTGCCTTTTAAAATAGAAAAACCGGGTGCAGCCGATAAAGGTCTGTTTGGATCCTTTTCCAGAATGCGGTAATTAGAAAGATCAACTTTATAAATATCGCGATCGCCCAATCCTCCTTTTCGCTCACTTGCTATGTATGCGCTTTTTCCATCGGTAGCAAGAATAAAACTTTTTTCGGCACCCATTGTATTTATCGGGTAGCCCAAGTTAACCGGCTTTGTCCACTTACCATTTTCATTAACAGTTTTAAAAATATCATATGAACCCATTGAGGTATGGCCCTCAGAACAGAAAAACAATGTTTTACCATCTGCGGCAATGTATACGCCTCCTTCATCATGTTCAGTATTAATGTCCGGCCCTAAATTAACCGGTTCACCCCAGGCTCCTCCTTTCGTTAACCGGGTACTCATATAAATATCACCTTTCCCCAAAGCACCTTTATCCTTTCGCTCGCTGATATAATAAATCGTATTACCATCAGGTGAGAGGCAGGCGCCATCTTCCCAATAGGTAGTGTTTATGGGATGACCGATTGTTTTAGGGGAGCTCCACCTGCCCGATGAACTCAGGCGCGACACCCATATATCGCCGCCACGTGCTTCAACCGCGTCATTTTTATAAACAAATATCTGCTTCCCATCCGGAGAAATGCTGCAAGCCGCATCATGAAACTCCGTATTTATAGCTCCGGCGATAAGATCCGGATCGCCCCACATTCTCTTTGCAGAATCCCAAAGAGCAATATAAATATCCTCAAAATATTTCCCATCACCCTCCTTGTCAATAGGACTGTCCTTATCACGCGGCCTTCGTGAGGTAAAGATCATCTTCTTACCATCGGCGGTTATTGAAGGACGTTTATCATCAAACTCGGAATTAACAATATTGCCGAGGTTTTCGATAGTTACATTTATGGGTTTGGCTGTCAGTTCTTTAGCCATATTACATTGCGCAAGATAATGGTCAACATCACTTTCCTTAAGTACTTTAGGATTGGTAGTTACTTTTTTATATTGCTCGAACTCAGCAATAGCTTTATCTGTTTCTTCCAGCAACTGATATGTTTTGCCCAGTTCAACACCCAGGTTAGGGTGCGCAGTTGGATTGATCTGTTTAGCCTTATCAAAATATTCAAGGGCGTTTGTATAATCCATCAAACTAAAATAACATTCACCTACCCAAAAAGCCAGCTCCGCCTCACTCGGGCGACCACTGAAAATATCTTTATAAATAGCGAGAGCCGCCCTGTAATCGCCGCGATAATAAGCCTGGTGCGCATTAAATTGACGCACTTTATCACTGGCATTATCAATGGCCGTTTTTTGCGCACTCATTGTCGGAAGGCCGGCTAAAAGGAAGAGTGAAATCCCAAGAATTGAAGTTCTTTTGATCAGCATGTTTCGCGTTGTTTCAAATAAAATAAGAGGCATAAATATACTCATTATCAGTTCAAAACAAAAAAGCATTTGACTGAAAAAAAAGATGACTTTAATTCCCCGGGGCGATAATCTGACCTTTCGGTCATATTTTTAATCCTACTGAAACGGGCTTGAATATAGCTTAAGTAAGAAACAACAAAGCGAAAAACCAAAAGATGATCTTTCGCTTTTTACAATACGAACATTAGAGTTTATATCGAATAAGCTTTTTTGTGGGCTTTAGTGGTTTTGTGTTTTAGTGGCAATAGAATTTTGGCCACCAAAGCACGAAAGCTCTAAATTTTTCCCCATATATTTTTTGAAATTGCATATAATAATCTAATGTCGGTATAATCTCTATTATACCGGAAATTATTTTACCAAGGTTACATGACCAATATAACTCCATGAATGTTTCATGTAATCACAGGTCTGTATTTTCCATACATACACATCCTGCTGAGCAATGTCCTTCCCGCCATTCGCTCTTCCATCCCAACCTCTATTAAGGTCATCTGTTTCGAATATCAGGTTACCCCAACGGTCGAATATCATCATCCCGAAACATTCAGGGTTGATCATAAAACCGGTCGGGAAGAAGGTCTCATTCTTACCATCTCCATTCGGACTAAATGCATTGGGCACATAGAAAGTGTAATCACCATGTATGATCACATAATCGATCGCGGTATCTTTACATCCATACTGGGTGGTTACAATCAACTGGATTTCATACCTGCCTGTATCCTTATACGTATGTGTCGGGTTCTTTTTTGTGGATGAAGAATTATAAACATCGCCAAAGCTCCAATCCCACTTCACCACATCCAATGAACTTTTATCGGCAAAGTTAATCGTTGGAGTAAGTATCGATGTTGACTTAGGATCGATAGTGAAACCAGCGATTGGTAACGGATATACCTTAACCGATTTTGTCTTGGTCAGTGAAGTAGAACAGCCATTACTGTCTGTAACAGTTAGTTTAATAGTATAGAAACCGGGCCTGGTGAATACATGGATTGGAGAGCAATCCGACGATGTAGTTCCATCACCAAAATCCCAGCTGCAGCCTTGTGTTGTGCCGCCGGTAGTTGTATTGTTAAATGATACGGATAAAGGCGCGCATCCCATTGTACTGTCGGGAGAGAAACCAGGTGTGAGCACAGGATCTACTCCCTGTATGATAACAACATCCGTTACCGGCGGGGTTCCGCAACCATCCGAAACAACTACCGTATAAGTCTGGCTGCCGGTGGGTGTTACATTTAACGTTGCTCCTATCGAATTTGAAGGAAGCCATGTATAGGTGTAATTACCATCTCCCCCGGTTGCAACCGCAGTTGCAGTAGTTGAGCCTCCTGAACATACCTTCTGATTTATTCCGGCATCCACCTGGAGGGGCGGAGTAACATCTACAGTTATTGCTGAAGATGTTGTACATCCTTTAGAATCAATTACTGTAACTGTATAGGTGGTTGTTACAACAGGATTAACATTGATGGTTGCTCCCGACTGGGGACCGGGCATCCATATATAAGAATAAGCTGCTGTTCCGCCGCTTGCTGACGCGCTTAATGTTGCGCTCTGTCCAATACATATTTTGTTTGGTGGTGTGACCGACAGTATAAGTGGCGGAGGCTCGCTTATGGTTACATTCGATACCGCTGTACACCCCCTTGAATCTACTGCGTTAACAGTATAGCTGCCCGCAGCTAGTCCTGTGGCTGCTGTACCTGTTCCGCCTATTGGCGACCATGTATACGCTATTGGAGCCGTTCCCCCTCCGACAGCTGCAGTTGCAGAGCCATCATTACCTCCGGCACAACTCACATTGGTGGTCACCGATGCGGCCAATGCTACAGGAGGACTATTACCAACTACAGCAGTTGTCGTTTGAGTACATCCTTTTGAATCGGTTACGGTTACCGTATAGGTATTGGCTCCAAGACCTCCCGCGGTCGGGCCATTTCCTCCGGACGGTGCCCAGTTATATGAATATCCGGGAGTGCCGCCTGAGGCTGTAACACTTGCTGATCCGTTATTCAGCCCGCAGGTTCCGTCTACCGGGCTTATCGATGCAACAATAGCCGGCGGTGTGGTGATCGAAGCTGTTGATACAACTGTACATCCATTGACATCGGTTACGGTCACCGTGTAAACTCCTCCTCCCAGACCTGTTACGGTAGGCGATGCAGCTCCTCCGGGCATCCAGTTATAAGTATAACCGGGGGTACCGCCTGAGGCTGTAACGTTTGTACTTCCATTACCCGGACAAAGCGGACTTACAGAATTTGCAACAGCTGTCAATACAGGCGGTTCGGTGATGACTACTACAGTATTCTGTTGGCACGAATTCGCATCTGTAACAACAACGGTATAACTGCCTGCAATAAGTGAAGTAATGGAAGTGCCCGACCCTGCAGATGCAGGTGTCCAGCTGATTGAATAACCCGGGGTTCCTCCGGTAACTGAGATGGTTGCGGAACCGTTATTGCCCCCCTTACATAAAATATTGGTTTGATTTACTGCAATGTCAGGCGCACCTACATTCCCGACAAGAACAGTAGAAGTAGATGTACATGATGTTGCGTCAGTAATGGTCACTGTATATGAACCTGCGGCTAAATTAGATGCAGTATATCCTGGTCCGCCCGCAGGTGCCCATGTTGCAGTTAAAAGGCCAACCCCTCCTCCGGGAGTAACCAAAATACTTCCATTTGCTGTATTGCAATTTGCCGGAGTAACAGCGGTAGAAATAGTTATTGGAGGCGGTTCTGTAATTGTAACGGATGAGGTACTGGTACAGCCTGCCACATCCGTAACAGTTATGATATAGGTTCCGGCACTAAGACCGGAAAGAGAAGATACCGAACTTCCGGAAGGCTGCCAGCTGTATGTATAGGGGGCTGCTCCTCCCGTAGAACTTGCCTGTGCAGTACCGTTAGCCGCGCCAAAACATGTAATATTTGCGGAAGTTGCTGTTGCCGTAGGTCCATTCAGGTTGGCAACCACCGCAGTAGAGGTAGCGGTACACCCATTCGCATCGGTAACTGAAACGGTATAGGTGTTTGCAAAAAGTCCCGTCGCGTTTGGTAATGTCATCCCTCCAGGGTTCCATAAATAAGTATAAGGTGCGGTTCCGGATGTTACGGTAACTGTTGTCGACCCAATCCCTTTGCCACAATTATCATCAACCTTACCGGTAGTTAATTGCGGACCAGCCGGAACTGTAATAGTTACAGTAGTGCTGGAAATACAATTATTCGCATCGGTAACAACAACGGTATATGTTCCGGCCGTCAAATTGCCGGCAGTAGTTCCGGTACCACCGCCCGGTGACCAAAGAATATCAAATGGCGCAGTACCACCCGTGGTTGAAACAACCGCACTTCCGTTTGTTATACAGGTTGCATTTGTTGATGACGTAATTGTGGCTGTTACACCACCTGTACTGGTTACAAGAGCAGTTGTAGTTGTTGTACAATTTTTGGAATCTCTAACTGTTACAGTATATGTTCCGGCGGCCAGGTTACTGATCGTTGCACCGGTACCGGCACCTGGTGCCCATGCATAAGTATATGGGCCTGTACCGCCCCCCCCAACAACCGAAGCTGTCCCTGAATTCGTTCCGCAATTAGCAGGTGTTGAAGAAGGAACTCCCGTGACCGGCGGCGGTTCCGTAATTGCAGCGGTTGCCGTTTTTGTACAACCTTTGGAATCAGTAACCGTCACTGTATATGACCCCACGCCTAAATTACCTGTTGTAGTGGCCCCTGTTCCACCCAAAGCAGCCCATGCATAGGTAAACCCGGGAGTTCCCCCAGTTACTGCTACATTTGCCGAGCCATTGCTGCCTCCGTTACAGGATATATTTACAGCTGTAGTTGTAAGACCCATCAGAGGATTTATTGTTACAATAACCGTATCGGTGGCAGTCATGCCACCTGCATCTGTAAGAGTAACTGTATAAGGGGTAGTTGCCACAGGGCAAAAGCTATGAGGCCCGGCTCCTGTTTTACCATCGCTCCAGGCATAGGTATATGGCGGAGTTCCGGGTCCTGATGGTGTAGCAGTAACACTTGCACAAGCACCCAAACAAATTTTAGCCCCTGTTGCCGTAACGGTCGGGCCGCAAGGTTCCAAAATATTTAACGGAAAAATACCCATACAGGAATCCTTATCAAGTACTGTTACCCAGTAACTGCCTGCAGAAAGACCTGTCCGGTCTTTAGTAGTTGCTCCATCATTCCATTGATATGTGTATGGTGCTGTGCCACCCGTGTGGCTAATGGTAACTGAACCATTTGACTGTCCGCAGGTAGAGTTTACATGAGTTCCGGTCAGGTTCAATGCCAAACAACAACTCCATGAACATTCAACATGGGGAGGACAAGTTACACTGCAAGGCTGGGGAGTGAATGTATTATTAGCACACCAGGTAACATTCGGACCAACAATCTGTCCTCCAACGGTAACCTTCTTTTTTAACGGGTCATTACTGATACACATATCCAGATTACCAAGGATTGCTGTTCCACAACACCAGGTAAGGTCATTACCAATATTAATGTCAGCGGATCCACTGGTTGGACCATTCAATTTTGCAGCAGCCTGAAGATCGATATTGTTAGCGGTCAGCAACGAAGGACTCGACATATTAATAGAGCCCGACCCGGTAATAACTATATTACCTGAAACCAATAAAGATGAATTAGTTCCAACATTGATGATTGTTGCCATATTTATGGAAGAAGCCGTAACGGAAGAGTTGGAACCAATATCAAAGGTTCCGTTATTTGTAATAGCCGTCGCTTTTATACAGGTTTTATTTCCCGTTTTAAGCCCCCCGCTGCCGATCAAAAGGGTTGTTGTGGTTAATGTGCTGCTGGAGTCAATAATAAATGGGGTTGAACTGGCCTGCTCAAACGCTTTGGTCTCCATACAACTTCCCTTTTTCATTGCAATACCTGTAGATCCGCTGCTTTTGAAGGAACCTTTAATCAACACAGAACCTTTGATAGTAAGCAGGGTATTCCCGCCTCCCATGATATCAAATGAACCTATGGTAACATTGCCATCCCAAAGACTTGACGAAGAAGTACCCGGAGTAACACTGTATTTTCCTTTAACATCAAGACAAGCGCCGGGATAATTATCAAGTGTAAAACTTTTCGGCCCGGGAATATCGCCACAAGCCTTAAATACCCCGTAATTGGATAACCGGACATGGACACCCGGAGTGATCTTCTTCATATATATCTCTCCTTCATTACATAAACGGTTCTCATCTCCACAGCCATTGCAGCTCACTGATTCAAAAGTGAGCTCACCGAATATCTTCCCTGAATTACAAAGCTTACCGTCCAGGTTAACAGTAATATTCCCATTCACAAATCCATTCTTGGTAATACACACCTTATCGAACGGCATGATGGTCAGGTTCCCGTTGTACACAGAATCAATAACCATTGTACACCCGGTTGTACAGTTACACTGGGCGAATGATAATGATGTATACAAAACCATTACCAGAGCAATGATAAGACCAGGCAGATTTAATTTCTTCATGACGACATCATTTGGTTAACACTAATTTTATATACATAGAGGATAATGTATTACTGATGTGAGCCATATATATACCGGCTGAACATTCAGTCATATCTATCATTTTTTTCTTTTCAGTTCCGCTTAATTTTTCAGCGGCAACCTGTTTCCCAAGTTTGTCATATACCACAATAGTAAACGAATCATTTCCTTCAGAGGTTATTACAAAAATTCCGGACGAGGGATTCGGATATGTCTTTATTTTACTGATGTTAAGACCAGAAGAATTCTGAACAGACGAAATAGTTTTGACAATGACCTGCATATTAATGCTATCGGTACATCCGAAATTATCTGTATAAGTATAAACAATCTTATTCATTCCTGAATCCGCGGCTGCAGGATCGAATGTGGCACCTGAAATACCCGGCCCTGAAAAAATGCCGCCTGAAGGAATTCCATTAATACTTACCATAGGGTCCGTATTAAAATATGCGCTATCCAGGCCCGTAATACCAAGTGGAGTTTTGTTACCAACATATGCCCGCACCTGCTGTTTGGCATCAACCTGCATTACAGTCATACATGATCCGGGATCCGTCACTATTTCCCAATCGTACAAATACGGGTAGTAATTATCCAAACCTGCACCGATCAACTCTATAATATTCGGAAGCGAATAAGGGAAGGATAACGATTGATCCCTCCATAATTCTGGCGTCTGGCACAATAATTTGTAGTCGTTGCCGGGCTTCACAGGGAAATTCAGCTCTATCCTGTTCTCACCTGCAGGAACATACAAATTATCAATACTGAGCTCATTGCCTTCTGTATCCCATAGTCTGAATGTTCGGAAGCGCCCTGAATCAGCATAAACTTTAACCGATTTAATGATAACCGGACTGTAGCAATTGAACCTCATGTAATCAGTACCGGGATAATAACTGCCATTAGAGGTTTTACTGAGTTTACCCACATGAAACGTATCAGGCAGCGCGTAGTTAAAAGCTGAAGCGTAAAACACCCTTGTAGTATCAATTATTGGTGTTGAAAGGTTATTTCCTGTATAGATCAAACTATCCTTTTCGTTATACCAATACACATTATCCTTGCTGTATGCCGACAACAAAGCACTTCCGGTATCACACAACGTATCGCTTTTCAGACTATCAATTACAGGGGAGTTGATCTTCTTCACTGCAAACGTATCCGACAAAGCATTTCCGCACAGCGTAGTTACATTTACAGCATAATTACCGGCCTTGTGAACCAGGATGCTTCTTGTTGTATCGCCTGTTGACCAAAGGTAAGAACTACCGGCACTCGCCTTAAGGGTTATCGTATCCGTTGACTGACACAAAACATTTCCCTGAAGCGACGAAATATTTGCAGAGGGAACATTGCTTTGTTTCGTTAAGGTAATAGGAACTGTTATAATGTTATTTTCTTCATTAAATTCGACAATAAAATTTAATGGATCCACTTCAGCTACAAGCCAATATTTACCATTACAGGTACCATAAGGTATGTTCATACTCTGCCCTGGGGTAGTAATATCATAAATATCCATATATCCCGGGCTGATACCCTGCTCAGTTATACAAAAATTGTAGTTTGCTCCCATTCCAAAATTCGGGATATTGGCACTGTCAAGCACCTGGCCACTGCTGTCTCTGCAATATCCGTTTGCCTGGGTACATTCATCAAAATCGGCCAGGCAAAAACTTATTTTTTTTGTTTCTCCTACGATCTGCCATTTTCGGGGATCTGGCTCAAGGCTGTCTTTAATCCGGAGCGAAAGGTGAAACCAATCCTCCACATGAAAATGATCATGACCACTTCCGTGATACGACATAATACCGGACCTTACATGAAAAGTACTGATCGCGGTGGTGTCTTTACGGTATATCCTTTGCCGGATCACCTGTCTTGGAAATGTTCCGTCGGTACAAAGGGCCGGAGGAGTAGCTGAGACTATTTTGTTTGTCCCGCAGTAAAAAGTATCGGTGGCCAGTATGTGTAACGGTCCATAGCCGATATTCGGAGTTGCACCAGTCACCCTCAGCTGACCATTGAAAGAGGTGTTACCATTTTGTGAATATTCAAGGGTTCCTCCCGCTTCGGTAATTGCTGTTTCAGATACCACCATATCAGGAAGAAGAAGACAATTGGAAGATCCATCCGGACATATACACCCGGTACCGTTTGAAGTTGTGCATTGTGCATCAGCGTAATTGACCCAAAGGTTCATCATGTGCAACAAGATGATGTATATATAGTACTTCCTCAATATCCAGGCAGTTAAAAAAAGTATCTTCTGAGACCAGCATCGCTTCAAACCAATTTACAAAAAAAAGATTTTTTCTAATCAGATCAGAGATTGCTCTTAACTTACAAAAATCAACTGGCTGCCTCGCTTATTCAAACTCAATGAACAAATTATAACAGTTGAGCGAACTTCTTTTACTTCTTATGAATCAATGTTTTGATTTTTATTGATTTTTGTTTGCTTCCTTTCAAATATAAGGTTTGAAAAACCCGAATAAAAACCACTTTGCTTTCAAAATTTCAATTCATTTTATCCATTATCCTTTTGAATCGAACACAATATGCGTACATGAATAAAATAGCCGAAATGCAAAAGAAGTTCTAAAATTGATAATTTTAGGAGTATTTGACCGGCAGGCAGATTAATAAAAGCGTAAAATTCAAGTGGGAACGAATAAATAGTTTTTCAAAATTGATTTTCAACCCATCAGGATCAAAGTTTTGCACAATTAATTGCTCAAATCTGATAAAAATGAATTTTTTAGCACACTCATTTCTTTCCGGAACCTCAGAGGATCTGCTAATCGGTAACTTTATTGCAGACGTGGTAAAGGGCAGCGCCATAAATGAATTTAACAATTCCATAAAAAACGGAATATTACTGCACCGGAATATTGATAAATTTACCGATAGCCATCCAATAGTTCACAAAAGTATCGAAAGACTCCGTCCGCAATATCATAAGTATTCCGGCGTATTGGTTGATATATTTTATGACCACTTCTTAGCTAAAAACTGGCACCTCTATTCTACCATTGAACTGAAAATTTTTACCGGAAATGTATACGCACTTATGCAAAAAAATTACGATCAACTTCCCGTCCGGTCAAAGGAAATGCTGCCTTATATGATAAAATATGATTGGCTGACCAATTACGCTAAACTTGAAGGGATACAAAATGTACTGAACGGAATGGCAAGGAGAACCAGCTTTGTCTCGAATATGGAAAAAGCTGTTGCAGACCTGGAGAACAATTACTCATTATTTGAAACTGAATTCACAACTTTCTTTCCTGACCTTATCGGCCATTCGAAAATGATCATCGATCAATTTGACATTGGATAAATGGCCTATGAGATTTCCCTACAATAACTGATGACCAATGTCTGATACCTTATTGGTTAATTATATGAATTCAAGTACTTTTGTCGAAGTTCAAACGATACGCGTAGATAAAATCAAATTATGGCGAACATTATACCCTTCAGAGGGATCCGACCTGCAAAAGATAAAGTTCACCTTGTCGCTTCAAGATCTGTCGACGGTTATACAAAAGCCGAATTACTGGATAAATTAAAAAGTAATTCGTTCACTTTTTTACATGTCATCAATCCTGATTTCAGCGATGGAAAACCAACTGTATACGGCTCTCCCGAACGACTCAAAAAGATAAAGCTGAAATACGACCAGTTTTACAACGATGGAATATTTGTTCAGGACAACCAGCCTTGTTATTATATATATCAGCAGCAAAAGGGGAAAGAGACTTTTACGGGAATTATCGGCTGCAGCAGCATTGACGATTATTTTAACGGGGTTATAAAAATTCACGAGCAAACATTAACCGACAGGGAGGAAAAACTAAAACAATATCTTGAAGTATGTGATTTCAATGCCGAACCTGTTTTATTCAGTTATCCCAACGACGCGACCATTGACGAGATCACAGATAAAGTTGTCGCAACCGCACCGGAATATGATTTTACTACCACAGACCGGGTAAGACACAGGCTTTGGCCCGTAAGTGATCCGAAAATAACGTTGACTATCAAAGAACGTTTCGGAAAAATACCTGCGATTTATATTGCCGATGGCCACCATCGTTCCGCTTCTTCAGCATTGTTGGGCAAATCGCGGAGAGAAAAGAACCCCGGTTATACAGGCAATGAGCCTTACAACTATTACCTCGGTGTATTTTTTCCTGAATCGCAATTGAAAATATATGACTTTAACCGGATCGTTCATGAACTGAACGGACTTTCTGAAAAGGATTTTCTGGATAAAATAAAATTAAAGTTTGATGTTGAAGAAAAAAATACCGGTATTTATAAACCAACTGCGATCCACAATTTCAGCATGTACCTTGGTAATAAATGGTATTCGCTTACACCCAAAAATGGCATCGTCAAAACCAGCGATCCGGTTGGAAACCTTGACGCGTCAATTCTTACGGAACACATTCTTTCTCCGATCCTCGGGATCCGTGATCTGAAAACGGATAAACGCATCGGCTTTGTATCGGGGATCAAAGGAATGGAAGAATTGAAAAAAGAAGTTGATAGCGGCAGATCAATAGTGGCCTTTGGTCTGTATCCTGTTTCAATGGCGCAATTAAAACTCATAGCCGACACCAATAACATTATGCCTCCTAAAACAACATGGGTTGAGCCAAAGATGCGCAGCGGCCTTGTAATATACAGCTTAAAGGGATAAAGCGGAAAAATCAGGGAAGAGAGAAATAACCAATAATGGTAAAAGAAAATATTTTAAAACTTAAAAATCTGTTACCGCAACATGTAACCCTGGTGGCTGTTTCAAAAACACAGCCGGCCATCGCGGTATCAGAAGCCTATCAGACAGGTCATAAAATTTTTGGAGAAAACAAAGTACAGGAACTGGTTGCCAAATACAACGAACTTCCAAAAGATATTCAATGGCATTTGATTGGTCACCTGCAAACAAATAAAGTCAAATATATTGCCCCCTTTGTACGCCTTATTCATTCGGTCGACAGCCTGAAACTATTACAGGAGATAAACAAACAGGCTGCTAAAAATGAACGTGTGATCGATTGCCTCCTTCAGATATATATAGCCAATGAAGAAACCAAATTTGGTCTGACCTTTGAAGAAGCTGATACACTTCTTTCATCCGCAGAATTCAAGCAATTAAAAAACATAAAAATAGCCGGACTAATGGGAATGGCGACCAATACCGAAAATGCTGCGCAGATCAGGAATGAGTTTCATTCATTAAAAAACTTTTTCAATATGCTCAGGTCTTCCAACCTTACACATGGAACCGAAAACGTTGAACTGAAAACATTGAGCATGGGCATGAGTTCCGATTACCAGATCGCGATAGAAGAAGGCAGTAATATGATACGCGTGGGCAGTACGATTTTCGGCGAAAGGAATTATGCAAATTAGTTCCTCGCACATGGGTGAGTTAATGGCCCTGTTAACCGCTTTGACATGGAGCTTATGCATGTTTCCTTTCACAGAAGCGGCGAAACGGCTTGGCACAAATGTCCTGAATATGTTCCGGCTGGTGCTTGCGGTAATACTTCTCAGCATCGGAACAATTCTTTTTACAGAAGTTTCCTTTTCAGATCTGTATACCTCCCCTACTTCACAACATTGGCTTTGGCTGGGCATATCAGGTATCATAGGACTTGCATTGGGCGATTATTGCGGGTTCTCGGCCTTTGTGCTGATTGGAACACGTCTTTCAAGTGTATTTAACACCTTGTCGCCCGCGGCGGCTTTGCTGTTTGGCTTTTTTATTAATCATGAACAAATAAATATTATCGGTATAACCGGGATGGCTATTACAATCGGAGGTATTATCTGGTTATCATTAGGCAAGCGCGAAAAACAAAGATCATCACACTTAGGCCCGGGTGTATATGTTAAAGGAATTACTTTTGCAATACTTTCTGCAATATGCCAGGGTGTCGGAGTTGCACTGTCTCAAAGAGGCTTAAATATACAGGTTGATGGAGCCAATATCAATGCCATTCATGCGAGCCTTATCCGCATGATGGCAGCAACAGCGGGTGTTGTTTTCATCGCGGTAGTATCCGGTCGTTTAATGCAATTTGTTTTGCCGGTATTTAAAAACAAAAACAAGGGCATCGGCTATGCTGTCGCGGGAACTGTATTGGGGCCTGTAATAGGTATGACATTTTCCATGCAGGCGGTATCGCTCACCAGTGCTTCGGTAGCGCAAACAATATTCTCACTCCTACCGGTTTTTGTATTGGTGCTTGCTCACTTTTTTTATAATGAACGGATCACATTTAAATCGTTTCTTGGAGCAGTCATTGCAATTGTTGGAGTGATCGTACTTATCTGGCGGGATGCTATTCTCAATGCATTGTTCAGGTAAATTATTTCACAGAGAAGCACGGAGTTATACGTTTACATCTTTTGATCCTTATACTGTGAACCTTCGTAGTTCTCAGTGGCGCTCTGAGTAATTATTTTGTATCTTTTATTGAATCACGTATGTTTGCACAAATATTCATGCCATGGATACAACCGCCGACAACAACAAAGATTTCTTTGACCCCCAAAAATACAAAACCTTAATTGTGGGACAGGAAAAGGGAAACAAAAGCACGAGCGACATAATATCACTGCTCATAAACTCCGGGAATGCAGAAGAACGTGAAGATGCGCTTCGATCAATAAAAAAAGAACCGGCAGCGCTTGAACTGCTGATAAATGCCATTAACGATAAAAATCTGTCCGACTATAAAACCCAACTCATTGCTGCCTGCTGGGAATCGGGTATTGATTGCCGCACACAACTCAACTACTTTGTAAACCTGGCCATCAATGAAGATTACCTCAGCTGTATCGAAGCCACCAGTGTGATCGACGGAATGGACCCGCCTTTAAATCAGGACGAATTAAGTAAATCAGCAAAACAACTGCATGAGGCTATTATAAAAGCTGGTACCGACAAAAAGAAACTTCTGGAACAGCTTGCAGAAATACTTACTACCTACAAAAATAACTAATTGATTTTCAAATAATTAAATTAACTTTTAGCGATTTAGCGCATTATATGTATATACATAGAATGTAATTACTTATATTTGCATCAACTAATAAATTTTAATAATATGAACAACACACAAACCACAATGACAGCTGCGGCCATCCTTGCCGGAGCGGCTGCTATGGCCCAATCAAATTGGACCATAGATGCATCACATTCAAAGGTTCAATTTACTGTCACACACCTGATGATCTCGGAAGTTACAGGCAAATTTAAAATGTATGAAGGTAAAGTCGTCGCTACAAAAGATGATTTTACTGATAGCCAGATAGAATTTTCAGCCGATGTAAACAGCATCAATACGGATGACGAAGGCCGCGATAAACATTTAAAATCGGATGACTTTTTCAACGCTGAAAAATATCCGAAGATGACCTTCAAAAGTAAATCATTTAAAAAAGTAAGCGGGAAAAATTATAAGCTTACCGGAGATATGACCATACGCGACATTACAAAAAGCGTGGAATTTGACGTAGTGTATAACGGAAGCATTAAAGACCCATGGGGAAATACAAAAGCCGGGTTTAAACTTAACGGAAATATAAACCGTATTGACTACGGATTAAAATGGAACGCAGCAGTTGAAGCCGGTGGTGTGGTGGTGAGTGAGAATGTGAACATTACCTGTGATATTGAGCTGGGTAAACAGAAATAAAAACGGCTACCTATTGATCATTCTGAATGTTTGTCCTGTATTTTCGATTACCGGAAATTCAGTACAATACATTCAGATCAGGTCAAACAAATTCGATATTCCGGGATAACGTTCCGTGGTAAAACCTTCAGCATAGTCAACCCCGATAGTGCGACCAAAACCAGCCATACGCCCACGCAGAAAGTGAAGAAAATTTTTGGTCGATATCGGCGTCTCCGGTTCATTTGATTTAGGATCATAGAACTGGGAAGAAAAAGCCAGAACGGCTTCCATTTTTTCTTTCACAAATGGCGTAACGTCAACGACAAAGTCGGGCTCAATATACCGATCCTGTATGTAATGGTAAACCGCTTTCGGCCTCCAGGCCTCCTGCTCTTTTCCGTTCTGTTTGGTCGAAATTTTCTTTAGCCCGGAATAAAAACACGCGTCCGAAACAAGTTTTGCCGCACGCTCATGATCGGGATGACGATCGCGAACAGCATTACACAAAATGATTTCCGGCTTATACTGACGTATCTTTTTTACAACCTCCAGCTGATGTTCTTCATCATTCCTAAAAAAACCATCTTTCATTTTTAAATTATCCCGAAACAAAACTCCCAGTATTTTAGCCGCTTTCGCGGACTCTTTTAAACGCAGTTCAGCTGTACCGCGTGTACCCAGTTCACCTTCTGTAAGATCAAGAATGCCAGCTTTTTTTCCAAGAGCAATGTGCTTTAGTAAAGTTCCTGAACACGACAACTCTACATCATCCGGGTGAGCACCTATTGCAAGAATGTGAATTTTCATTGATAAATTTTAGATTACAAATTACCGATCACCGATTACAATCCTTATTTTTTTCCTTCTATCCATTTAATAATTTTACCTGTTAATGGAGTTTCATCCGCAGCAACATAATCAACCCACTTACCATTCTCATCGATCATAAATTTCTGGAAATTCCATTTTACTTCCGCATCAGCCAGCCCATTTTGATCTTTCCTGGTCAACCATTGATAGATCGGGTCCATATCATCTCCCTTAACCGATATCTTGGACATCATCTGAAAAGTAACCCCGTAATTCTTTTTACAAAATTCCGCGATCTCATTATTGGTGCCGGGCTCTTGTTTCCCGAAGTTGTTGGCCGGAAAACCAATAATGGTAAAATTTTGCCCTTTGTATTTTTCATACAGCTTCTGTAATTCCTCATACTGCGGTGTATTGCCGCATTTTGAAGCAGTGTTTACAACCAGCACTTTCTTTCCTTTTAATTGGGCAAGATCAAATTCCTTTCCATCAATTGTTATCGCCTTAAAATCATGGAATGTTTTCATTGTTTTGGATTGTGCAAAGGTCGCATTGAACATAAAAAGTGCAATGATCACTGAAGCCATTTTTTTCATTATACAGATTTATTGATTGGAACAAAGATAAGGATATAATAGGATCGCAGCCCTGTATGATCTAGGTTCTTTGGAATGCGTTCGCCTATAGGTCTCTTTACATTGCAACCGCCCTGCATAGGACTATGGCGCGGTAAGATTAACATTTACACTGCAGCCGTTTTTGTCTTTGATATTTATTAAATACGTTCCCGGGCAAAGCTGATTCTTGTATCTGTTCAAATATCCGTCAGGCCAGCTGTAACTATAAGGACCCGTACCTCCCGTTGCATTTACCATTAACCATTCTTTGCAGCCGCATTCTGCACAGTTGGCTGTGCCTTTGGTAAATTGGCCGGTTAAAGGTGGCGGAGAAACTATAACTGCAGTGGTGGTGGTAGTACAGCCATTTGCATCAATAACTGTTACTGTATAACTAATTGCTGCAAGATCGAAGGCGGTTTGACCTGTTGCGTTATTACTCCAAGTATATGTGAATGAACCCGTACCTCCTCCTGCAATTACAGTTGCGCTTCCATTATTTCCTCCTCCGCAGGTTGCATTGGTTTGTGTTGTTGTTGAGGTCAATGCTGGCGGCTGCGTGATGGTGACAGTGGATATTACAGTGGCGCTTGATGCATCAGTAACTGTTACCGTATATATTCCTGTACAAAGCCCGGTGGCGGTTTGTGTTGCCTGAGTATTTGACCATAAATAGGTATATGACGGGTAACAACTGTTTGGATTGGCCGTAGCTTTACCTGTGCACTGTCCACTGCAAAGATTATTGGTAGAAGTAAGCGTGACGGTAAGAACAGAACTTACAGAACAAAATTTCATAATAAAGCTGTCGTCAGAACCGTTCCACGAATTATCATAATAAGCTCCTGCGCTAGGGTCTAGCACCCCATTACTTCCCGAACCTTTCCATTCGCCCACTAAAAAAAGGCAACCGGCGGGATCTACTGCTAATGCATTACCATGATCATCTGCAGCAGTCCCATTATAACTTGACCAGTAAAGGACTCCGTTATTGTTGAACTGAAGGATAAATACATCTCCATACGAGCCCCCGCCTGAGTTAGCTCCGACAAAATACCCACTACCCGGATTAAAAGTTGGAAAATTGTTCGAGGTTGTGCACCCCGTTACATAAACATTCCCTGAACAGTCCGTTATAATTTGTCGGTCTCTTTGATAACCGCCAAACTGAGTGTCGTTCCCACTTCCTCCGTAAAGGGTTCCCCAAAGCAATATCCCGCCATTGCCAAACTTCAGGATAATAAGGTCATAGAGCCCACCACCAAAAATTCCCTGGAAATAAGCCCCGCTGCCGGGATTGAGCGTGGGAACATTAAATGAACCGGTCTGCCCCCCTATAAATATATTTCCAATATTATCAGTAGTAATAGATTCCCCCTGATCAAGCTCCGTTCCGCCATAATAGGTTGACCAAAGAAGCACTCCCGCATTATTGAACTTCAGAATTAAAATATCACTAAATCCCCCGGCATTTACCCCTTGAAAATAAGCGCCACCGCCCAAATTGAGCATGGGAAAGTTTGGAGAATCAGTCCATCCTGTAACAAACACATTTCCGCTATTATCAGTGCAGAGCGACTTACCATAATCACGTCCGGCTCCTCCATAATATGTAGCCCACTGCTGTACCCCGGTATTATTGAACTTCAGAATAAACACATCGACATTTCCTGCACTCGCAGCCTGAAACCAGGCGCCTCCGGCAGGATTAAGAGTGGGAAAAGCACCAAGACTCGTTTCTCCGGTTGCAAAAACATTGCCACTTCCATCAGTGATAATAGAATGGCCAATCTCAGACCCGGCTCCTCCATAATAGGTTGCCCATAGCCGTACACCCGTATTACTGAATTTGAGAAGAATCACATCAGTACCGCCTCCACTCACTCCCTGATAGTAAGCGCCTGCACCCGGATCAAAGGTGGGAAAATCAGCGGATGAAGTTTCGCCCGTTACAAACACATTCCCGCTTCCGTCCACTGCAATACAATAGCCTCCATCACGCATGCTTCCTCCATAATAAGTCGACCATTGCCTCACTCCTGTATTGGTGAATTTAAGCATGCACACATCATTCCCTGCAACTATTGCTCCCTGAAAATAAGTACCCCCTCCTGTATTTTGAGTAGGGAAATTAGTGGCTGCAACATATCCTGTAATAAACATATTAACGCTTACATCGGCAGCAACTGAGCAAAAACCTTCATAATTACTGCCTCCGTAATATGTTCCCCATGTTAAATTCGGGTCAATGATGAATGTTTGTTCCGGGTTATAATTACCAGTTGTAAACTGTATTTTATTTGTTTTTTTGTCAATGGCATATGTAGTTTGTATTTGAGCGTGTGTTTCCTGTATATAACTGTAGGGCTTACCTTCAATAATTTTTCCTAAAGGCGTGCTTATACTTAACGATCCGTCGTTTTTTGTATCAGGTTTGTCCGTCCATTTGTAGTTGAGTATAATTTGGCCTGGATTTCCGCCGGGATGTATAATGAAATCGTATTTAAATCCCTCACCCGTCTTTCCTGAAGAAGAAGTACAAGTGTAAATTACCCAGTCAATTTTAGGATAAATTTCCTTTATAGTTATCTTCCCATATCGTCTTACATTAAGTATTCCATCCTTGCAATAGCTGAGATAGTAATTGGAGTAGTCTTCACTTTGATATTCTTTTATAATGTTCTCTTTAAGAATTCTTGCTCCTTCCAACACCATATCAGCACGACAGAATTTTGCCTTTTCAGTTTCCGGTTCCTTTCCGAAAATTTTCCGGGTAGTTTCATGTCCCTGATTTTCATTGTTTTCCTTTTGCACTTTTATAAATACATAACTCAATCCCCAATCGGTAATATATATATCTAATTCCTTACTTTGTGCTTTAAATAAGAGATAAGGTGCGGGATTCCCATCCACATCTGCTATCTGTCCTTTGTTTTCCTGAAATCCGAGTATTTTTTCCCGGGCAATACATTGCCGGGCTTGCTCTTGTAAATTATGGTTGGTACCGGCACTGCCAGTAGCAAAACAACCAGTGCTTATGGCTAGCAGTATAGGTTTAAAAAGTATAGATTTTCTCATGTCATTTTAGTTTAGAATGCCAGCAGAAATTATAACAAAAGCTCCTGATTTTTTTATAAAACTCAAGGTGTTGTCACATTAAGATTTATACCGCACCCATTTTTGTCTTTAATATTTATGGTGTAAGTGCCCGGGCAAAGCTGGTTTTTATACCTGTTACTATATCCATCCGGCCAGGTATAAGTGTATGGGTTTGTTCCGCCTATTACTGTTATAATAACCCATTCCTTGCAACCACAACCATCACAATTACCTGTGCCTTTTGCGAATTGTCCGATTAGTGCCGGGGGCGATATTATTGGGATTATAACTGTTGCAGTACAACCATTTCCATCAGTTACAGTAATGGTATATACTGCCGCTGATAAACCGGAAACAGATATTGTTGTACTGGTTGTTGATCCGCTTGTGCCATTATTCCATGAATAGGTATAAGGACCACTGCTGTTGCTTATTGTTAAATTTACACTGCCATTAGAGACTCCATTGCAGAGCAAATTATTTTGAATGCTATTTAAAGTCAAACCAACACCAGACGGAACATTAACAAAAGCGGTGTCTTTAACACAATTAACAGTATCATTCACTATTATCTGGTAATTGCCGGAACATAATGAACCTATCAGTTGCGTGTTTCCGATTTGTGTCCACCCACCATTATACCAGGAATACTTATATGGTGAGCAACCTCCCGCAGGAGTTATAGCAGTTGATCCATTGCAACCACAAGTGGTTTCTGTAACAGTGGAAGTAAGTATTAATGCAGGAGGGATAAATTTCGCAACGAAACCATCATCATCAAAACCGCTACCATTAAATGTCGCGTCATAAAATGCTCCGCTGCCCAGATCGGTTAGCGGATAAGAAACATCGGTTAAAGCACCTGATTCTGTAGTCCATTCCCCCGCTACAAAAAGGTTGCTCAGTTTATCTGCCGCAAGTGGTTCGCGAAAATCGTCACCATCACCGCCAAAATAAGTAGCCCATAAGCGGACACCTGTATTTGTAAATTTAATTATAAAAATATCCCTTGCT
>JACPDY010000103.1 GCA_016183775.1 Bacteroidota bacterium | reverse complement strand
GGTGATGGTTAACGTAACAGTTCCTGCAGTAATATCAGCAGCACTTGGGGTATAAGTAGCACCAACAATACTTGCATCATCAAATGTACCTGTGCCGGAAGAAGTCCATGTGGAAGAGGCGGCAGATCCGCCTCTTGAACCGGAAAGAGTGTAAGTCGAGCCCGAACAGATAGTCGCATCTGCCCCTGCACTTGCTGTAGCAACAGGGTTAATGGTAAGCACCATCGCATCGGAAGCCGCCGGACAAGGACCCACCGGGTCGTTGGTGGTTATAGTTAACGTAACAGTTCCTGCAGTAATGTCGGCAGCACTTGGGGCATAAGTAGCGCCAACAATACTTGCATCATCAAATGTACCTGTGCCGGAAGATGTCCAGGTAGAAGAAGTTGCACCTCCGCCGCGGCTACCTGATAAGACATAGGTTGAACCCGAACAAATGGTCGCATCGGCCCCTGCACTTGCCGTAGCAACAGGGTTAATGGTAAGCACCATCGCATCGGAAGCCGCCGGGCAAGGACCTGCCGGATCGTTGGTGGTGATGGTTAACGTAACAGTTCCTGCAGTAATGTCAGCAGCACTTGGAGTATAAGTAGCAGCAACAAGAGCTGCATTATCAAATGTACCCGTGCCGGAAGAAGTCCATGTGGAAGAAGCAGCGCTTCCGCCGCGGCTACCTGATAAGATATAGGTTGAACCGGAACAGATGGTCGCATCGGCCCCTGCACTTGCTGTAGCGACAGGGTTAATGGTAAGCACCATAGCATCGGAAGCCGCAGCACATGCTCCGTTACCAGTGGACGTAAGGGTTAAAGTAATTGTTCCTCCTAAGATATCAGCGGCACTTGGTGAGTATACAGCTGTTAAAGAATTAGCATCGTCAAAAGTTCCTGTGCCGCTACTTGTCCATGTTCCTCCTGAAGCTCCACCACCAATAGTTCCAGCCAAACTAGCACTAGCGTCCGAGCAAATAGTTTGATCACCACCTGCACTAGCAGTTGGAGTTTGGTTGATTGTAATAATCATTACATCATCATCTCCCGTACAACCACCATTACCTGTTGATGTAAGGGTTAAAGTAACTGTTCCGGCAAGAAGTTCAGCTGCGGAAGGAGTATAAGTAGCGTTTAAAGTATTTGCATCGGGTACATAAGTGCCACTGCCGCCAGACCAGGTCCCTCCGGTAGCCTGACTGATAATACCAGCAAGTGTAACAGCCGGACTGGAAGAACAGACACTTTGATCAGCGCCGGCATCTGCAGTAATAGGTCCGGAATGTGCAACAACGGTTACGGTTGTTGTAACGGGAGGGCATCCTGTTGCGTCTGATACACTTAATGTATATGTTCCTGCTGCCGCCGCAACAATAACAGATGTTGTTTCTCCCGTATTCCATGAATACGTGTATGGGAGTACTCCGCCCATTGCGCTGCCAGTTAAACCAACACCTAAACTACCAAAACAAATAGCAGGATTTGCCGGAGCAATTGAGGGTGCTAATTCAGAAACAAAAGTAACTGTAACAGTATCTGTTGATGTTCCAGAGGTACAGCCAGCTGCGGTTCCGCTTGAGACATATTTTACTGAGGCGGGAGCACCTGAGGCAGGGGCAGTTACAGTTGTAGTATCACAGCCGGCTATGCAACTCAAATATGAATTGTAGTCACCAATGGCGCCTGGTGAAACGGACTTCCATGTGATCCCGGCTTCATTAAGACCGGAGATAGTCATGATCTTTGAGCATCC
Source organism: Bacteroidota bacterium (assembly GCA_016183775.1). NCBI lineage: Bacteria > Pseudomonadati > Bacteroidota > Bacteroidota bacterium. Next base: position 33,954 of record JACPDY010000103.1, on the reverse strand, counting down.
CGGACGAAGTGTAATATCCGGAGAGCCGTTGACTTTACGACTTGATGAAATAATATAGTCAGGTGAATCACCCCCCGGCTTGCAGTAAGTTATACAAAAAGTAGTAACACCATTAATACAAAGAGGGGTTCCGATAGAAGTTGATGGTCCGCAATCCACCTGATAATACGCTGACCCACTTGGGGATGGACGCTGCACATCAAATGAAACCTCATCCGCTAAAGGGCTAACAATAACATTAAAACGAATACAGTTGGTTCCGCTGCAACAATCTCCGTTTCTTTTGTCAGAAAGTGTATACGTGTTTTCCGGGCTGGCAGAAAGGTTTACATCGTATGCTGTTGCCGTACATCCAAGAGTACAATCGCAAGCCTGGCTTGTAACAAGAACAGAGGCGCTATTAGCTGAGCCCGTACATGTTAGTATGCATCTGAAATACTTATTGGAAGTGGCGGCAGGAGTATATATATAGGTTGAAGAGGTGGCTCCGACAATATCCGAAAAGGTTATATCATCGTTTGAGGATTGCCATTGGTATGAAGTAGCATCAGTGCTGCCAGAAAGGGACAATGTAGTTGCTGTGTTATTACAAACAGGGTTTGTAACTGACGAAACAGCACTTCCACCAACAGGTGTAATAACGTTAGCCGAAGTTAATGAGGCAACAGCGGTTCCGGCTATAAGGCCGCTTATAGTTCCCGAACCACCTGTTCGGGTTGCGTTAGCGGAACTGGTACCGGTAATCCCTCTTACCATAATACCACTTATTGTCATTACATCAAACTTGTTGGTGTTTACGCAATTATAATATACGGTGATTGTGGTTGAAGTAACAACAGTGGAATCGATCGACAAGTTGCCACCTGCTGATATTGCGGTGCTTCCTGAATCTGCCAGAAATTGAAAGTTGGCAGGGGCGGTAAGTATAAGAGTCAGAGGTGAACCGACGGCGAAATCACCTTTCGCATTTTCTGTTATTACGATATTTCCTAGTGCGTTATAACTTGTAGGATAAATAGAACACGTATTTATCGTTAGTGATGGTACGGTAACAGTTACTGCGGCTAACACTTTACTTACTCCTATAAATGCGAAAGCCAGCGAAAAAAGAACTTGCTTGACTTTTATGTTTTGTAGTAGTTTAGTTATTGTGTCCATGTGTACGAATCCAACTTTTGATGGTAAGCGAAATATTAAAAGTTGGCTTGTCGAATTTGACAAACTGATAGTAGAAAATTAAATGAAGCTGTTAAATATAAAAGAGGGGTAATTTTATTGATCATTTTTATGTGTTTATATATTTAAAGGACATGTTTTAAATATCGTCCTATATTAATTAAAAATCAGGTAGATAGGATGTTTGCAAATATGATTTAAAAATGAATAACCATTACATTTTTTGTGCTAAAAAAATGTTTATTATTGTTCGTTTTATTTTGTAAAGTTTTTAAATTATCATATATTTCTACAATTTCGTTAAAAATCATTATTATGGTCAAAATCTGGCGGTTTGTAGTAGTTTCTTACTTGCTTTTAGTGCCTTTTTGTTCATTTTCACAAACGGAACATAATAAATCTCCAATATTGAAAGTTGTTAAAGCTCAAGCTGGATTTATTCAACCATCTTCAGTCGACACCCTTAAAAATTTAGTTAGTTTGTCCTCCTGTGGGCTTAATTATACATCAGGTAGTGTTTTACTTGGCAAAAGAATGTCAGTAGTAGCATTACCCTATATTGGCATGGATCAACCGGCTCCTATTGTTATAAGTAGTATTCCTTCTTCGGCGAAAATTAATTCTGCATTTTTATGGTGGGACATTTCCGGGAAGGATTCGGTATTAAGTGTAACTGTTCAAAATCCTGTCAGTATTTCAAAAACATTCGCTGGAACTCTCATTGGAAGGGGTAAGCCAAAATGTTGGGGTGATTATGGTGCGGCATTTAGGGCTGATGTAACGTCGCTGGTAAGTGGTAATGGTACTTATTTCATTTCAGGATTACCGACTGATACTACTTTTACAAAAAGTGATACGAATGGGGCCACGCTTTTGGTTATATATACAGATACAACTTCCGGTTATACCGGACATATTAAGATCAATGACGGGTATTTAATGGCAAAATTTGATACAATAACTTCAACAATATATAATATTGCCGTTCCTTCCGGTGTTACTTCCGGCAAGGCTTTTATGCTGGTCTCTGATCTTGAAAATGAAATCGGCACAAAAATAAAAATGAATGGTGGTGCGTATACTTCTATAACTCAAAATTTTTGGGATTTTAAAGAAAAATCAACAGTATATACTTTGGGCCAGGAATCTTCTCTTTTCGGTATTCAGGTTCCGAATGATTGCAGCAATCTTATTGCCATTGGTACTTATTATCAAACATCTGTAACCTCAGTAACACCCGTTATTACTCAAAAGGCAGATACGCTTATTTCCAGCGCCGCCTTAACATATCAATGGGATTATAACAACAATCATATATCCGGATCGGTTAATAAACAACATATTGCATTACAATCCGGTATATACCGGGTCATTATATCTTATAGTGGAAGCAACTGTTATTTTACCTCGGCTCCGGATACTGTAATAACCTGTAGCGATCGCATCAAACCAAATATTAACAGATCAGGAAATGTACTTACTACTGACTCATTGAAATATCCACTGCAATGGTACGTAAATGGGAAAATTGATACCAATAAAATTTCGTTTGTTGATACAGTAACAATTACGGGAAATTACTGGGTACAGGCTTATGACAGCATAAGCGGATGTGTTGTAAATTCCGATACCGTTTTTATGAATATAATTGGTATCAATGAATCTGTTGAAAGGCTCCTGGGGGTAAGTATTTTTCCTAATCCTTCATCAGGAGAGTTGAACCTGACTTTTTTGGATCATCGATTGGAAAATGTTCAGTTAAAAATAGAAAGTTTGGCAGGACAATTATTACTTGATGAACCCGTTAATTGTAAAACCGGGGTTGTGCACAAGATTGATATTTCGGGCTTTAGCAGCGGTATGTATTTGTTGAAACTAATCGATCAGCAAAGGGTTATTACCAGAAAAATACTTATTCAGAACGAGTAATTTCCGTATTTTGGTAGATGTTTTGTCAGAAACGGTATGTGCTGTAGGGAATGAAAAAGGGCAAATCTCATTTAGAGATTTGCCCTTCAAGCAGCGGAGGAAGAGGGATTCGAACCCCCGGTAGTGTTACCTACAACAGTTTTCAAGACTGCCGCGTTAAACCGCTCTGCCATTCCTCCGGGGACAAAATTATAAGATTTTTCTATTAAATAAGTAAAAAAATGAAGTGTTTAACAGCAATTGTTGGTTTTAAAAGATTTTTAAAACTTATTGTTGCAATAATATTACTTGCTTCTTCATTGGTTTCCCAGGCTGGCCTAAAGGCTTATCTGAGTTATTCAACGTTTTCTGCTCCCCAAACAGGACCTTATATTGAAACCTACCTTACTGTTATTGGTCAATCCATCATATATAAGAAAAATAGTAAAGGGAAATTCCAGGGAGTAGTAGAGGTGAGTCTTCTCTTTAAACAAAACGACTCCATTAAGGCCGCTCAGAAGTATAACCTCCATAGCAAAGAAATTGATGATACAACAGGGGCGTCTTTTGAAAATTTTATTGACCAGCAACGTTTTGCTCTTCCCAACGGCACATATGATTTTGAAATTGAAATTAATGATAAAAACCGGAACACCCCTCCATATAAATGGACTGAAAAGGTCAATATCAACTACATTTCAGATAAAATTATTGTTTCTGATATAGAATTACTTGAGTCGTACACTAAATCAACCACTCAAAGTGTTTTAACAAAAAGTGGGTATGACCTGATTCCATATGTATCGGATTTTTATCCTGATAATTTTAACCGGCTTGCTTTTTATTGTGAAATATATAATACTAAACAAGTGTTGGGCGAAAACGAAAGAATTGTTGTTAATTATAGTATCCGGTCGGCAGAAACAATGGCGACGATGAATGATTTTGGAAGTTTTTCAACGCAAAAAACCGAACAGGTCAATGTATTATTAGGTTCATTCAATATCAATAACCTGCCTTCAGGCAATTACTTTTTGAGTATAGAGGTAAAAGATAAAAACAATCTTGTACTTGTGAGCAAAAAGAGATCCTTTCAGCGCAAAAACAGAAATATCCGGCTCAATATGCAGGACTTAACTGCTGTTAATACATTAAATTCTTTTGTTGCCGGCATGACAAGCAGAGACTCATTGATAGATAACATTAAAAGTTTACGGCCAATAGCAACTGATGCTGAAAAAGCATTCATTGATGAAAATATTACACGCAGCAAATCTGAATTGTTACAGCAGTTTTTTCTGAACTTCTGGAAAACGAGAAACGAAAGCTATCCCGAAAGTGAATGGAAGAAATATTTTTCTGAAGTGAAAAAAGTGAATGCGAATTTCAGCGCCATTAATATTAAAGGGTATGATACTGACAGGGGACGAGTTTACCTGCAGTATGGCCCTCCCGATAGCAGGATAACGAGCGATAGTGAGGTAGGGGCATATCCCTATGAAATGTGGCAGTATTTCAAGTTGAAATCACAGACAAGCAGGATATTTGTTTTTTATAACCCCGATTTTGTTTCCAGCAATTATAAGTTATTACATTCTGATGCACTTGGAGAATTAAATAATCCAAATTGGCGGACGATGCTTCACAAAGGCGATCCGCAGAACAGTGACCCGAATTTTCCTTCAACGGATGATTATTATGGGAACCGTTCCAATCAAAACTATTTAAATTCAAAATAGTTTTCCGCCATGACCAAAGTCGCTGTTGTTATTTTAAATTGGAACGGCAGGACCTTTTTGGAAAAATTTCTGCAGGGCGTTTTAACCAATAGTCTATCGGCAGCAGAAGTCATTATTGCCGATAATGCTTCGACGGACGATTCCGTTATTTTTTTGCGGAGCCGTTTTCCTCATGTCAGGATCATTGAAAACAGTGTGAATGGCGGATTTGCAAAAGGCTACAATGATGCACTGAAAAAAGTAGAAGCAGAGTACTATGTTCTGTTGAATTCCGATGTAGAAGTTGCTCCGGGTTGGATAGAGCCTGTTATTCAGCTTATGGACAGGGATAATTCAATAGCTGCCTGTCAGCCGAAACTTCTTTCTTTTCATAACAGGAACCAGTTTGAATATGCGGGTGGTGCAGGAGGATATATCGATAAGTATGGCTACCCGTTTTGCAGAGGTCGTATATTTGATTCATTTGAAAATGATAACGGCCAATATAATGATACGAGGGAAGTGCATTGGGCCACGGGTGCATGTTTATTCATAAGGGCAAGCGCTTTTCATAAAGCGGGCGGACTGGATGAGGATTTCTTTGCGCATATGGAAGAGATCGATCTGTGCTGGCGCCTGAAAAACACAGGTCATAAAGTGATGTATTGTGCTCAATCAATGGTCTATCACGTTGGCGCCGGTACATTAGCTAAAAACAGCCCGCGCAAAACATACCTGAATTTTCGCAATAACCTTATTTTACTTTGTAAAAATCATGCACACCAGTTTTTCTGGATAAAATTATTTTTGCGGATGACGCTTGATGCAATAGCCGGATTAAAATTTCTTTTATCAGGAGATGTGGATCATTTTGTCGCTGTCCTCAAAGCTCATGGTAGTTTCTATTCAACCTTTTCAAGAACATTACAAAAACGTAAGCAGCTGAAAAAGGAGGTGAAAGTATATTCAACAAGCGCTATTTATAACCGCAGCATTGTGGTCGATTATTTCATCAGAGGAAAGAAATATTTTGGCGATCTGCCTGCCGACGGATTTATTTCATGAAGCTTTCTATGGCAAGCCTGTATGAATCCAGGCCAAATCCGGAAATACTTCCTTTACAATTTGGAGCAATAAGCGATTTGTGCCTGAACTCCTCCCGTGCAAAAATATTTGAAATGTGAACTTCAATGACGGGCGTTTTTATAGCAGCAATTGCATCGGCAAGCGCTACAGAAGTATGTGTATAACCACCTGCGTTTAAAAGTATTCCATCAAATGAAAACCCGGTTTCATGAAGTTTGTTTATCAGTTCGCCTTCAACATTGCTCTGGTAGTATAACAATTCAACGGTTGAATACTTGGATTTAAGTTTACTGAAATAGCTTTCAAAAGTCTCCTTCCCGTAAATTGATTCTTCACGAACACCTAATAAATTCAGATTAGGACCGTTTATTATAATGAGCTTCATCTTGTTTACTGAATATTTTGCTAAGATACGAAACTCATTTATATCGGGGGTATACGCGAGAGAATCCCTTTTGAAGACAGGTGGATATTTATTTATAACTTCGGATAAAATTACATAAGTGGACTGGAGAGCCTATATAAACGGATTTGGATCGTATCTGAAATTGGAAAAATCACTTTCTTCCAATTCAGTTGAGGCCTATATACATGATGTGAATAAACTGTTTCAGTTTCTGACCTTGCAGTCACTTGATCTCATGCCCGATAAAGTTGACCTCACTTTGCTGCAAAAGTTCATTAAGTGGGTAAATGAACTGGGCATGACTGCAACGAGCCAGGCCCGCATGATTTCAGGGATAAAAGCATTTTACAGGTATTTACTGATGGAGAACATTATTAAATCCGATCCCACGCACTTGCTTGAAGCCCCCGGGTTGGCGCGTAAGCTGCCGGATGTTCTAACAGCGGATGATATTAATGGAATTATTGATGCGGTCGATCTTAGCAGCGGGCAGGGGCCGCGAAATAAAGCCATGTTGGAAACACTTTACAGCTGCGGGCTTCGTGTATCAGAACTTGTAAATCTCAGGGTGTCAAATTTGTTTTTGAACGAAAATTTCGTGAAAGTGATCGGTAAAGGGGATAAAGAGCGCCTCGTGCCCATAGGAAGTGTTGCAATTAAACAGATAGTGATTTATAAGAATGAGGTTAGATGCCATATAAAACCAGTGAAAAGTTGTGAAGATATATTATTTTTGAACCGTAGAGGAGGGAAACTTACCAGGGTAATGGTGTTTACCATAATTAAACAACTAGCGCATAAAATAAGTTTGAAAAAGCATATCAGCCCACATACATTCCGGCATTCGTTTGCCACTCACCTGATCGAGGGAGGTGCTGATCTGAGAGCTGTTCAGGAAATGCTGGGTCACGAATCGATCACAACGACAGAAATTTACACACATATTGATCGTCAATATCTCAGAGACACGATCATCCAATTCCACCCGAGATCATAATGCACCTATGAAAAAGATGAACCGGGCCTTCAGCTTTTGTTTAGTATTCGTACTGTATCTTCCTGTTGCTGCTCAATCGGGATTCGACAGGATGGAATCATTACCTCAAATGTTAAGTGCGGAGAATCAATTGCTTAAAAACTACAGTGATTCAATAGAAAAGTACGAACGTTCGGGTAGAACAAAAGAAGCCCTCCGATTTGTTAAATTGTACCGGGAGACAAAAGACAGCATAATGAATTCTGAAAATTCAAAAATAAGAACTGAATTATATTCCAGATATGAGACACAAAAGAAAGGAAATGAAATAAAGTTGCTTTTAAAAAACAAGTTGATTAAGGAGAAAGAGATAGCAAAACAAAAAATAATCTTGAACTTAGTATTGATCGGAATAGGGGTGGCGCTATTATTAGGACTTTTACTCCTGGGCCGTTACAGGCTTATCAGAAAGCTTAATAAGAAACTCGATGCCCAGAATGAATTGGTTATACGAAAAAACAATCTTATAACCGATAGCATTGATTATGCACAACGTATACAACAATCTATTTTGCCATCACCGGAGTATATGAAAAAATATTTTTCAGATGTGTTTGTTATCTATAAACCAAAGGATATTGTAAGTGGTGATATCTATTGGTTCCGGGAGAAAAATAATAAACTATGGCTGGCAGCCATTGATTGCACGGGACACGGCGTTCCGGGTGCGATGATGTCTATGGTAATATATGACCTGTTGCATCAATGTGTAAGGCTAAACAAAATTGAATACCCGGATGAAATATTAAAGGAAGTCAGTATGGGTATCAGACAATTCTCCGCTTCTTCCGGAGAAACCAATAAGATCAAAGATGGTATGGATATAGCCATGTGTATGATCGATCTTGATACATTGATACTAAGATATGCCGGTGCTCAAAATGGTGTATACATAGCCCGGGGCGATAAGATCATTGAACTAAGCGCTGATAAGGTACACATTGGACTTCCGGAGTATTATGATTTTAATTTCACTGCACATGCGTTTCAATTACAAAAGGGAGATTCGGTCTATTTGTTCAGCGACGGGTTTGTCGACCAGAAAGGTGGTCAGGATAACAGGAAGTATTACGTAGAACCATTTAAACAATTACTTCTTAAAAACAGTAATCTGTCTGCAATGGATCAACAGAAAAATATGGAGCAGGAGTTTATAAACTGGAAAGGTGAGGGAGAGCAGATCGATGATATTATGATAATAGGAGTAATAATATAATATGGGCAGGTTAATTGTATTTTCTTTGTTATTAGTTTGTTTAAGAGTTTCTGCGGACAATATCGTTAAACGTATTGACAGCCTGAAAGCGCTTATGGTGCATGCTGATGATACCACAAAGATCAGGCTCCTGAATAATATAGCTAAAGTTTTTGATCGTGAAACTTTTGATCATGATTCTGCTGCATTTTATGCCAAAGCCTCTATCGAATTTCAAAAGCGAATTAATACCCCCCTTCAGTATATAATTTCAGCCAATGTTCTCGCACATCATTATTTTATACTTGGGAATACTGACTCCTCGCTTGCCATTTCGTATCGTGGACTGGGCCTTGCGGAAAAATTTTGGGATATTGATCATAAATATCTCTTATTAAGAACTATTGCAAATACATATAATTTTATTGGGAAAACTGAATTTGCTTTAGACTACTACCTGAAGGCTTTATCCGTTGCAGAACAAAATAAGGATAGCCTTAGGATAAGTGAATCATATTCTTCGATCGGAAATTTTTATATTAATAATAATAATTTTGATCTTGCCCAGCAGTCTCACCGGGCCAGCCTGGCTATTCTTCTATCCATGTACGGATCCGATTCGGTTTCGTTTAAGCATAGATACCTGGCAAACGCTTATTCAAACCTTGGCAGTTTGATGATAAGGTATTATACCAATAAGCTAAAACCAATAGCGTATGTTGATTCTGCATTATTTTATTTTAACAAAGGGATCTATATTGTCAGAAAGATAGATGACAAACTTCGTCTTCTCAACCTTTTGATAAACACATCCGATGCCTATAATATTAAGGGAAATTATATAAATGCGATCGACCTCTTAATGGAAGCCTCTGATGAAATTGCAAGAACTCCGAACAATTATCTGAATGTGTGTATATGGATAAACCTGGGCGATGCATACCGTGGACTTAATAATATAAATGTTTCACTTCAGTATTTGCAGAAAGCCCTTGAATTGGCTAAAGGGTCAAAACTCAATAATGATATAACAAGTGAAGCGTACCATAGTTTTGCCAAAACCTATGAAAAGGCCGGCAGATATAATGAAGCGTATGAAAATTATAAGACATACAGTGAAATTAAAGACACTATTCTTAATTTTCAGAGTGCGGAAGCTATCTCTGAAATGCTTGCCAGGTATGAGACAAGCAAAAAGGATGCAGAGATACTGCTTCTTACAAAGGACAGCGAACTTAAGCAGCAGGAGATAGGAAGGCAAAAGAGTGTAAGGAATATTGTGTTGTTTGGACTGCTTCTGATAACAGTCTTGTCGTTTTTATTGCTTGGACGGTATAGAATAACCAAACGATTGAATAATGAGCTGGATAAAATGAATTCCTTGATTTACAATAAGAACCGGCTTATTATGGACAGTATTGACTATGCTGAACGAATACAGCGGCTCATTCTTCCTCCGATGGAAACAGTTTGCCGCCATCTCGCAGATTCATTTGTTGTATATATTCCGAAAGATGTGATCAGCGGTGATACTTATTGGTTTACAAAACAGGAAAATATTTTTTTGCTGACTGCCATCGATTGTACCGGACATGGAGTGCCGGGAGCCTTGATGTCAATGGTGGCTTATAATTTATTAAACCGTTCGGTTGGTACGGGTGAAAAGCCTGATGCTGTTTCGGTAATAACTAATATGAACAAAGGGTTGAAAAATTTTTTAGCGCGTCCTGTTGAAAGATCCAGTGTCAGGGACGGTATGGATATAGCCGTTTGCAGCATCGATCTGAATACATTGCAATTAACTTTTGCAGGCGCTCAGAATTCGGTTTACATTGTTCGTAAACGGGAATTGACTGAACTTAAAGCTGAAAACGTTTCTATGGGTGACCCTGTCTATTTCGATCATATTTTTTCGGGTCAGGTTGTGCAGCTAAATAAAGGTGATTGGGTATATCTGTTTACAGATGGATATGCTGACCAGAAAGGCGGACCGAATAATAAGAAATTTTATTATCAGCCGTTCAAGGAGATGATAACCGGTATGAATGATTTGAACGGAACACAGCAAAAAAAGAACCTGGAAGACGTTTTTTATAAATGGAAAGAACGGAATGAGCAGGTGGATGATGTTTTAGTGATTGGAATAAAGATCTAGTTCAGGTCGGTTTCCTCTATAAGATCTTTTATATCCTGGTACTGGATATTGTTCACTTTAACCCTATTGGGGTCATTGGGTATATTACCATTGGTGGGGCCCATATTATTATCTCCCGGATCAAACATGTTGTTTATATCCAGCACATCATACATCTCATAATTGTTGTTCACCTTCTTAGCCTGTCCAAAACGGATACTTGCCCCGATTGAAGTGAAGAAACAAGGCTTCACAATTGCCGTAAAGAACGGTTCATAGCCTTTTCCGTCCGCATTTATATCTTCTGCCAGCGCTACATAACGCTTTGTGGCAAGACCTGTGCTGAAAGTCATGGAAATATTTCTGTTAGGCCGGAAGTCAAGTAAAAATCCTGTTAAAAATTCCCTGTGCCCGAACTGAACAGTATATCCTATGCGGTTAAATGATGTGTCTGGAATAAAAAAATTATATCGTCCGCCAACAGGTTTAACAAAAATGCTTCCCCAGAATTTTTTTCCCATTGGGAAATCGAGAGTAATATTCCGGGGTATGAAAAAAGAAACGTGCACGCCGTCAAGCGGGCCAAAACGACAGCCAATGATTGGTAAATTGAATCCTTCGCCAAAAAGATATGTTTTAGTGAATCCGATCCTGTAACTGAAGTTCTTACTTACGGTCCTGTTATATATTATTGTTGAGGAATACCGCCAGGTTGCCTTATTATTACTTATAGTGTTCGGAATGTTATCCTCAGCAAGAAACGGACTCATATCGAAGAACCATACACTTTTTTTTCCTGTACTATAGATGGTCCTTAAACCTAAGCTGAGTTTGTAAAATTCCAGCCGTTTTCTAAATCCACTAAAACCAGGGCTGGCCATAGCAAAATTTCCAACCGTTAGCAAATGTAAGGTTGATAAAGTCACACCATCCTTGCGATACCATGTGTTTGTATATAGCGGCGCATAAAATCCGACATTAGACTGCTTGAAGGTGTATGATCTGACCTGGCGCTTTAATAATTCCTTTTCGGGTGTATGATAATTGTTCAGGTATATACACGGACGGATATAACGTTTTATTTCCTTTATGTTCGATCTGCCAGAAGTGCTGTCTGCAGGTTGTTGGCCGCCATAACTTATGACCGGGCTAATTAAAAATAAAATTACACATATGTAAATTTTGCGTAAGCGCATAGTCTGGCTATATTCGGAAGATTATTTATTACGGGCTTTTTCCTGTATTTGTTTGAGCAGCTCCTTCTTATAATCTTCCTGGGCTTTGTAAAGCATCGCCACTTTTTTAATGGGCAATATTTTTTTGAATTGTGCGTGATATTTTTTTATGATGTCAAGTTCCTGCTGCCTGAAAATGATTTCTCCATCAACTACTTTTTCAAGTTCCTTGTCATTGACCTTTGATACATCATCCATAGCGGATACTTTTTCATCCTTCCGCCTTTTTCGCAGGGCGTCAAGCTCTGTTTCATATTGGTTATAAATAGGCCAGAATACCTGCGCTTCTTCAGGTGTCAGGCCCAGTTTTTGTGTAATGAAAGCCACTTTCATAGCTTCCAGAGCTTCTTTTTTACTTGCATTACCTTGCGTAAACCCCTGCAGTGAAAAGAATAGTACAAATAACAGCAGCGACAAAAAACGTCCGGTCATTCGTAATGTTTGGTTATATGTAAATATAGTTGTCATTATTATTCGGCCTCATTAAGTTCATTCATCAGTGTATTAACATCAATATGGTCATCAACAAGGTACTCTACAATATGATCGTTCGAAGCTATCTGTAGCTGCTGGCTGCCGCTTTCCGCCTCTTCTGAAAGAGCTTCCTCTAAAGTTGACTCATCAACATTCTCCATCCCATCCTCCAATGTTTTTTCGGCGGATTTAGTCAGACCTGCAACCGGGTTCTCCGGTACAACCAAGTTTGACTTGTTCCAATACTTAATGCCTATAAGGCAAACAATAACAACAGAGGCCGCAACGGCAAGCAATTGTGTCTTAGTGAACCAGTCAAGGCTCAGTACTTTTACCTTTTTAGCCTGTGGTGATATCTTATCTTGTATTACAGCCGGTAAATGATCAAAATAATCAGCAGGTAGTTCAAACGGATTTTCTTTAGGGAACGAAGAAGCGATGATCTTTGCTTCAATTTCCATTGGTAATTCATCAAAGTAATTTGCGGGAATATCAAATTTATATTCTGAAGCAAATTGCGTTGCGGCAACGGAGGCTTCAATATCTATTGAAAGTTCGTTGAAGTAATCTGCAGGCACTGTAAATGGATTTTCTTTGCTAAACCGTGAAGTGATAATCTCAATTCCTATAGCTTCAGGCAACTCATCGAAATATCCTTCAGGAACAGCAAAGCAGTTCTCCTTCCTCACTTTCGAAAGGGTAGGAGCGTACTTCTCCAGGTTCTCAAAATCATCCGGTATATTGTTGTCAGTATTCATTTTGTTCTTTCTCTTACCTCCTTAACAAGATCCATTCGGCTTATTTATCATTTATTTAGACTAAACTATTGATTAAAGGTTTAATCACACATATATAATAAATCCACTCATTTTATACACCTTTTTTGATGCATTCTTCTATCTTTTTAACCGCATGATGATATGATGCCTTAAGCGCTCCGACAGAGGTATCCAGTACCAATGCCATTTCTTCATATTTAATTTCGTCAAAGTACTTCATATTGAATACAATACGTTGTTTCTCCGGAAGTGTTAGTATAGCTAGCTGAAGGCGCTTTTGAATCTCATCTCCTTTAAAAAAACTATCTTCCTGCAACGAGTTGGAAAGTCCATGAGAAACATCATCAAAGGACACGAATGCCTTTTTTTGCTTCAAAAACGTAAGGGATTCATTGGTAGCGATTCGATAAAGCCACGTATATAGTTGAGAGTCTTCTTTAAAATTATCAAGTGCTTTCCAGACTTTAATAAAGGTGTTTTGAATAACATCGTTTGCATCATCGTGGTCGATCACAATCCTGCGGATATGCCAGTATAATTTCTTCTGGTATTTGCGTACAAGCAGGTTAAAGGCATAGTTTCGGGTTGCCTCGTTACGGAATTGATCTAATAATTCTTTATCTGAATAATCTTGCATTAATTTTGGTTTCAAGTCTGCCTGCCGAAGGAGTAGGTCGGCCCGCGAGCTGGTTTCTGGTTTCAAGTTTCAGGTTATAACAACTTGAAACTTGAAACCAGAAACCTCTTAACCCTTTCTTCCAATAACCTTCAACGCCGCCTCAACAATATTAACCGTGTCAAGTCCATATTTGACCATCAGTTCATCGGGTGTTCCGCTTTCGCCAAAGCTGTCTTTAACCGCAACAAGCTCAATAGGAGTTGGAGCATGTTTAGCCAGTACCTGTGCGATACTATCACCTAAACCTCCATTTTCCTGGTGTTCTTCACACGTAACCACACATTTTGTTTTGCGTACACTTTGTAAGACTGCTTTTTCGTCTAAAGGTTTAATGGTATGTATATTTATTATTTCAGCACTTATCCCTTTTGTTTCCAGTTGTTCACAGGCTTGTATAGCTTTCCATACCAAGTGTCCTGTGGCAAAGATGCTTACATCAGCGCCTTCATTTAACATTATCGCTTTGCCAATCTCGAATTTTTGATCGGCAGGGGTGAAAATGGGTACAGAAGGACGGCCAAAACGAAGGTAAACCGGGCCTTCATGGTCGGCAATAGCAATAGTGGCCGCTTTGGTTTGATTATAATCACAGGGGTTTATCACAACCATACCTGGAAGCATTTTCATCATGCCAATATCTTCCAAAATCTGGTGTGTGGCGCCATCTTCGCCAAGAGTAAGTCCGGCATGAGAAGCGCATATTTTTACATTTTTACCGGAGTAAGCAATGGATTGACGTATCTGGTCATACACCCGGCCTGTGGAAAAGTTGGCAAACGTTCCGGTAAAAGGAATTTTACCGCCAATAGTAAGACCGGCAGCAATTCCCATCATGTTGGCCTCTGCAATACCAACTTGCACAAATCGTTCTGGAAAGTCTTTCAGGAAGGCATCCATTTTTAAAGAGCCCGTAAGGTCGGCACAAAGCGCAACAACGTTCGGATTCTTTTTTCCAAGTTCATGCAATCCTGCTCCAAAGCCGGAACGGGTGTCTTTCTTTTCAGTTGGGTTGTATTTTTTCATAGCGAGTTTATTTGCATTTATTTAAAAAATTAATAAAACGCAGATTATTATGATCATTATGATTTGTTATGATTAAATCTGCGTAGATCATAAAAATCATAACTATCAGCGTTCTATGTTTAATACAATTTAACGGTCACAGTCGCGCCCGATTCAACTTTAAACCTGCGCTCAACCGTATAAATAGATTCCTTTGAATTTTTTGAGCGCCATTCGGCCCTGTAGTTGCCCGGTTGCAGCACAATATTCTCCTGCAATCCGCTATTCATCATATTACAAACCCAGGTCAACTTGTTTTTTTCTTCGAGGTACAAACTGCCGGGACCTTCGCTGGGTTTTGTAATTACTGCCATTCCAGCCTGTGGTATTTCAATGGTAGTGGTTTTACTTTGCGATATATCAACATCATCAAGTGTAATCCGTGGTAGTGTAAGGATCTCAAGATCGTATTTTCCCACAAGATATCGTTCGGTTTGGGTAAAATCCTGCACATTCAGGGTTTTCATTTCACCGCGTTTGCGCACAATGCACTTCAAGGCCTTTGGGATCAATAATCAATGTATCGGGAACACCTTTGTTATTTATGGTATGTATATAATTGTATCTTATTACACCGGAATGCTCATCATAAAAGGTCATGTTTACATCAGTTTCGCTTGGCTTACCTATCTGATCGAGCAGGTTCACCTGAGCGGTGGTATTGTTGAGTGCCTGCGAAATAACTATGTTCAGGATATTTTTAAAACTCTCTTCGTTGGACGCATCGTAAAATTTACCAATACAGCCAAACGCATTTTTAAAATTTTCATCCAGGCCAACACCTATTACAAATGGTTTCAGAATGATTCCCTTTTTCTGCAGCATAAGTGAAACCGCACAGGGATCGCCATCGCATTCTTCTATTCCATCGGTAATTAAAATAATAATGTTCCTGACATTAGGGCTGCCTGCCGATGGAAAGTCATCGCCGCATTGTTCAAGTGTGTAGGCGATAGGCGTTGTTCCCCTTGGTACAATATCACTCAACTTTCGTTTGATGGCAGTAATGTTACCTCGCAGGTCACTGCTAAAAGGAACTTCAAGTTTTGTGTCCTTGCAGTCGCGCTGGGGACGGAGGCTGTGTTGATGTCCGTATGCTCTGAACGCTATCTCCAGGTGATCATACGATTTTAAGCTGTCCACAAATTCACCAAGCATTCGTTTGGCAATATCCATCTTCATCCCGCTTTGCCATTGACCAAACATGCTATAGGAAGCATCGAAAACAAAAAGTATACGTGTAGTTGGTTTTTCGGCGGGTGTGGTTATACTTTGCTTTTTCTTATTCTGAGCATTTACATGAAAGGAAGAGCTGAAAATAATAAAAATACCAAGTAGATTGACTATTCTCGTTTTCAAATTTAATTTCTTCTATAAGGTTTCAGGTTTCAGGTTTCAGGTTCAGTTAACTTGAAACCTGAAACATTTTTAACCTTTCAATAATCTCCTAATGTTTCGGGAAGCTGCGCCAACGCTTTGGCCAATTGTTCATCATTAGGAGCAACCCCGTGCCATTTATGACTTCCAACCATATAATCAACGCCTTGTCCCATCTCCGTCTTCATTAGTATAACGACAGGTTTACCTTTTCCGGTATGTTGTTGAGCAACTTTTATTGTGTTAAGCACTTCTTGTACCTTATTGCCATTCATTTCCAATACATCCCATCCAAAAGCCTGCCATTTTGCTTTTAAGTCGCCCAAAGGCAGAACATGGTCAACATCGCCATCAATCTGCCTTCCATTCCAGTCAACTGTTGAGATCAGGTTATCAACCTTATTCGCAGCTGCGAACATTACGGCTTCCCATATCTGTCCTTCCTGCAGTTCACCATCACCATGCAAAGTGTATACCAGGTTAGTATCCTTGTTTAATTTTTTTGCCAATGCAGCCCCAATGGCAACTGATAAACCTTGTCCGAGTGAACCCGATGCAACACGTATCCCCGGGAGACCTTCATGCGTTGCAGGGTGGCCTTGCAAACGGCTATTCAGCTTGCGAAACGTAGCAAGTTCCGTTACATTAAAATATCCGGAACGGGCCAAAACACTGTACCATACAGGTGAGATGTGACCATTGGAAAGAAAAAAAAGGTCTTCTCCAATGCCATCCATGTTGAATTTCTCTGGATTATGCTTCATGATACTGAAATAAAGGCTCACAAAAAATTCAGTGCAGCCTAATGAAGCGCCGGGGTGACCTGAATTTACAGCATGAACCATGCGTACAATATCTCTTCTGACCTGTGAACAGGTCTTTTCTAATTCGGGAACAGATGGCATATTGGATAGGGTTATTTTTGAGTTTTTCTCGGCTATTTCCATTTTTTATTTATGATAAAAACCAAAAGTAATCGTTTTTAAGGCGGGGCTGAGTAATGTTAATAACATTTATAAAATGTTGAAAATTCGCTATCGATAAGCATTTAAAAGGGTTTTGGTAAATATGTATTATGGTATCTTTGCCTGCAATTTTTAAAATAATCTACAAAAACTATGGCATTGAAGTGTGGAATTGTTGGTTTGCCAAATGTCGGAAAATCGACCTTGTTTAATTGTTTATCGAATGCCAAAGCGCAGGCTGCGAATTTTCCGTTTTGCACGATCGAACCGAATTTGGGTGTTATAACTGTTCCTGATGAGCGCTTAACAAAACTTTCGGAGTTTGTAAAGCCTGAACGTATTGTCCCTACAACAATTGAGATCGTTGATATTGCTGGACTTGTAAAAGGTGCGAGCAAAGGGGAAGGCCTGGGTAACCAGTTCCTTGGAAATATACGTGAGTGCGACGCTATAATTCATGTGTTACGTTGCTTTGATGATCCCAATGTAGTGCACGTGGATGGCTCTGTGAACCCGGTAAGAGATAAAGATGTTATTGATACGGAACTTCAGTTGAAAGACCTTGAAAGTGTTGAAAAGAAAATTCGTACCGTAGAGAAACTGGCCAAAGCAGGAGTTGATAAAGATGCGAAAAAGTGTTTTGATACATTGGTGATTTATAAAGCCCATTTATCGGATGGAAAATCTGCGCGCTCGGCACCTGTTAAAGAAGAAGACAAGCAATATATTGCAGACATTCATTTGCTGACTGCCAAGCCTGTACTTTATGTTTGCAATGTTGATGAAGCATCTGTTACGAAAGGCAATAAATATGTGGAGCAGATAAAAGAATTAGTGAAGGATGAGAATGCCGAAGTGATAGTTATTACAGCGGCAATGGAAGCGGAGATAGCCGGTTTGGATAGTTATGATGATAAACAGGCTTTTTTGAAAGACATTGGTCTGACCGAGCCAGGAGTAAATGTATTGATCAAAGCTGCTTACCGATTACTTAACCTTCAAACGTATTTTACCGCCGGTGTAAAAGAAGTGCGTGCATGGACAATACACAAAGGAATGACAGCTCCACAAGCCGCAGGTGTTATTCACACCGATTTTGAAAAAGGTTTTATTAAAGCGGAAGTAATCAAATACAATGATTTTATAACCTATAAATCAGAAGCAGCTTGTCGTGATATAGGTAAGCTTTCACAGGAAGGTAAAGAGTATGTGGTAGGGGATGGGGATGTGATGCATTTTAAGTTTAATGTGTAATATCTACGAATAACGAATAGATACGAATTTATCGAATCGGGAGAAAATTGATTTTAGTAGATAGTAATTTATACGTATATTTATAAAGTAAATCATACGTACGATGAACACGAAGCTAACATTGAGCCTCAGTAAATCAGTGATTGAAAAGGCACGGAAATATGCAAAGAAGACAGATACCAGTATTTCTCAATTGGTTGAGAATTATTTGAAATTGCTCATTGCAAGAGATGAGGACACCTCAACTGTGGCGGAACCCAAGGTGAAGTATAAGTCGGAGTTACAAAAGTTAAGAGGAATAGTACAATTGCCGGATGATTTTGATTATAAAAAGGAACTTCAAAAAGCAATGTGGGAGAAATACAATAAACTGAAATAGATTGGATAAAATTTTTGTTGATACAAATGTTGTAATTGATTATTTGGGGAATCGTATTCCTTTTGCTGATTCGGCCGAAGACCTTTTTTTGTTGGCCAATGAAAAAAGAGTGGAGTTGTATGTATCTGCAGCAAGCTTCGATAATATTTATTACATTCTACGGAAAAAGATCGGACATGCGGAGTTGATCAAGTCGCTGAGGAGTTTTATTAAATATATTACTATAGTTGATCTTGACGCAAAGTCTGTTATCAATGCAGTAGATTCTAAGTTGGATGATTTTGAAGACGCATTGCAACACGAATGTGCTTTAAAAATTAAAAACATAAAGGCTATTGTTACGCGTGATCGGAAAGGGTTTGGGCGATCATCAATTCCCGCAATGACTGTAATAGATTATTTAAAAACCATTAACTAATTTTTAATTCCCAAAATGGCAGAACCAAAATATAACGAAGACAGTATAAAATCCCTCGACTGGAAAGAACACATCCGTTTACGTCCAGGTATGTATATCGGTAAATTGGGTGATGGTTCATCTCAGGATGATGGTATTTACATTTTAATAAAAGAAACCATTGACAACTGTATTGATGAACACGTAATGGGATATGGTAAAAATATTGATATCACCATTCGTGATAAATCGGTTACGGTACGCGATTATGGCCGTGGTATTCCATTAGGTAAGGTGATTGATTGTGTTTCCAAGATCAATACCGGTGCAAAATACGATTCGGAAGCATTTAAAAAGTCAGTCGGCCTGAATGGTGTGGGTACCAAAGCCGTGAATGCATTGGCTTCGCATTTTACTATTCAATCAATACGTGAAGGCAAAACGAAAGTGGCGGAGTTTGAACGCGGGGTAATTACCAAAGACGCTAAATTAAAAGAGTGTGACTTGCAATCCGGCACAATTGTAACATTCACACCCGACGAAAAATTATTCGGCAAATACCATTTTATACATGAGTACATTGAGCGTATGTGCTGGAATTACGCGTATCTCAATACGGGGTTAAAGCTTAACTATAATGGTCAGGAATTTGTTTCGCAAAATGGATTGAAGGATTTATTGGAGCGTAATCTTACCGGACCGATACTTTATCCCATCATTCACCTGAAAGGTGATGATATTGAAATTGCCATGACGCATGCCGAAGCACAGTATGGTGAGGAGTATTATTCGTTTGTTAACGGACAACATACAACACAGGGCGGCACACACCAGGCTGCGTTCCGTGAAGCCGTAGTTAAAACTATACGTGAGTTTTATAAAAAGGAATTTGAATTTGTTGATATACGTACTTCTATTGTGGCTGCCATTAGTGTTAAGGTACAAGAACCCGTGTTTGAATCGCAAACCAAAACAAAACTGGGTTCCCAGGAAATTGCTCCGGGCGGGAAAAGTATGAAGACTTTTATTGGTGACTTTGTTAAAGAAGCTCTCGATAATTATTTACATAAAAATCCGGCTACTGCTGAAGAATTACTTAAGAAGATCCAGCAATCGGAAAAGGAACGCAAAGAACTTTCGGGTATACAAAAATTGGCACGTGAACGGGCCAAAAAAGCAAGTTTACATAACCGTAAGCTACGAGATTGCCGGAGTCATTATAACACAAATGACGATCGCAGGCTTGAAACAACTTTATTTATTTGTGAGGGAGATTCTGCCAGCGGCTCCATTACCAAAGTACGTGATGTAAATACACAAGCAGTCTTCAGTCTTAAAGGAAAACCGCTTAATGCGTTTGGACTAACTAAAAAAGTAGTATACGAAAATGAAGAATTTAATCTTCTGCAGGCAGCGTTGAATATAGAAGATAACCTGGATGAGTTGCGTTATAACCAGGTGGTAGTCGCTACCGATGCTGATGTGGATGGTATGCACATTCGTTTACTGTTGCTTACCTTCTTCCTTCAGTTTTTTCCTGATCTTGTTAAGAACGGACACGTATATATTCTTCAAACACCTCTTTTCCGTGTACGTAACAAAAAGGAAACCATATATTGTTATTCGGAAGAGGCGAGGAGGGAAGCAATGATCAAACTCGGAGGTAAGCCGGAGATAACTCGATTCAAAGGTTTGGGAGAGATATCGCCTGATGAGTTCAAGAATTTTATTGGGAAAGATATGCGTATTGAACCGGTCATCATTGGTGGCGGCAAATCTATTACAGATATTTTAAGTTATTACATGGGTAAAAATACGCAGGAGCGTCAGGATTTTATTATTAATAATTTGAAGATTGAAAAGGATCTAGTGGAAGGTGAAGAGGTATCAAAAGCAGAATAAAATGTTCCACTCCTCAGGAGCGGGATAGAGAATGGTGATTTATTTCTATTAATGTTTGGCTCCTCCGGAGCCCCATAATTGCAAGGTTAAAGATCGCTCAAGGGAATGGGAGTTACATGGAAAGTAAAGCGTCGCTCCAGAGGAGTGAAATATTAATGGAAGTAAAATGGATTTTGAATTTTGGCTCTTCAGGGGCCCCATAATGGTAAGGTTAAGGATTGTTCAAGGGAATGGAGAGTTTCATGAAAAATAAAAGCATCGCTCCAGAGGAGTGAAATTATTAATAGAACTAAAATGGATTTTAAATTTTGGCTTTTCCAGGGCCTCATAATGGTAAGGTTAAAGATCGCTCAAGGGAAGGGGGAGTTGTATGAAAAGTAAAGCGCCGCTCCAGGGGAGCGAAATATTAATAGAAATAAAATGGATTTTAAATTTTGGCTCCGGAGGAGCCAAACATAATTGATTAAATAAAATTTAATATCAGGATAAATCACATAGGCCATGGCCGATACCTATTCTCAAATATATATCCAGCTTGTTTTTGCTGTTAAGGGTAAACACAGTCTTATAACAGAAAGTATAAAGGTGACATTGTACAAATACATTTCAGGAATTGTTCAAAATCAAAAACAGAAATTATATATAATAAATGGAATGCCTGATCACCTACATATTTTAGTTAGTATCAGCCCTGGCATAGCAATATCATCTCTTGTGCGTGAAATAAAAGAGCATTCAACAAAATTTATTAATACAAATTCACAGTTAACGGGTAAATTTCAGTGGCAGGAGGGATTTGGAGCATTTTCATATTCGAAATCACAATTGCCGGATGTAGTTGAATATATTAGAAATCAGGAAGTGCATCATGCCCAAAAAAGTTTCAGAGATGAATACCTTGATTTATTAAATAAAAATGAAATTAAATATAAAGACGAATACCTGTTTGATTGGTTGGATTATAACTCTAATGTCGTTGAATTATAAATACTAATATTAGGTTTCAGAACCTTGAAATAGAATAACTTTTATGGCCAAGATCAAAGATTCAGACAATTCAGCAAGTACACCCGAAAACACTAATAACGCCGGTGGCAACGATCATAATGTAATCCTTGTTTCTGGCATGTACCAGAATTGGTTTCTGGATTATGCATCATATGTAATTCTTGAACGGGCTGTTCCTGCTATTGAAGATGGCTTAAAACCCGTGCAGCGTCGTATCATGCACTCCATGTGGGAAATGGAAGACGGGCGTTACAATAAAGTGGCGAATGTTATAGGTAACACTATGAAATACCATCCGCATGGTGACGCCTCAATTGGTGATGCGATGGTGCAGTTAGGACAGAAAGATCTGCTTATTGATACACAAGGTAACTGGGGAAATATATTGACAGGTGACTTTGCTGCAGCTCCCCGTTATATTGAAGCACGTTTGTCGAAGTTCGCGCTGGAAGTGGCCTTCAATCCCAAAACGACTACTTGGTTAGCCAGTTATGACGGTCGGAATAAAGAGCCGGAAACATTACCGATGAAATTTCCTTTGCTGTTGGCGCAAGGTGTTGAAGGTATTGCGGTTGGTCTCGCCTGCAAAATTTTGCCACATAATTTTAATGAACTTATCGATGCATCGATAAAGGTCTTACGCGGCCGAAAAACAGATATCATGCCTGATTTTCCTACAGGCGGTTCCGCTGATTTTAGTAATTACAGCGAGGGTTTGCGTGGGGCAAGGGTACGTGTTCGTGCCAAAATATCGCAGCTGAATAAAAAGACGCTTATTGTTTCGGAACTACCTTTTGGGACAACAACGCAGTCTCTGATCGATTCGATTCTTTCTGCTAACGACAAAGGAAAAATAAAAATAAAAAGGGTTGAAGACAATACATCAGAGAATGTTGAGGTGTTGATACATCTGGCACCTGATGTGTCGCCGGATAAGACAATCGACGCGTTGTACGCCTTTACGGATTGTGAGATATCCATATCACCAAATGCCTGTATAATTGAGAACGACAAGCCGCGCTTTGTCGGGGTGAACGAAATGCTGAAAATTTCCACACATCAAACGCTGGAGCTGTTAAAGCGGGAGCTGGAAATTGAACTTGAAGAGCTTAAAGAACAATGGCATTTTTCTTCACTGGAAAAAATATTCATCAAGGAAGAGATGTATATCGATTTCAAAAAGTACAACGATAAAGAGAATTTATACAAATATTTATACGAATCTTTTAAGCCCCATAAGCGCAAGCTGAACCGTGCGATCAATGATGAGGACCTTGAGCGTTTGACCAGGATCCCGATGATCCGTATCACCCGTTTTGACAGTATTAAAGCGGATGATGTGATGAAAGACCTCGAGAAAAGGATCGATGAGGTAAAAC
The DNA here is from genome assembly GCA_016183775.1 of Bacteroidota bacterium. Taxonomy (NCBI): domain Bacteria; kingdom Pseudomonadati; phylum Bacteroidota; species Bacteroidota bacterium. The sequence continues at coordinate 10,405 of JACPDY010000103.1, read as the reverse complement.
ACCACTTGGCAAACCTTACTGAATTCGCGGTTGAATATTTTATGAACCTGAAGAAGAAATATGGTGCAGGCCGTGAGCGCAAAACCGAGATACGCTCATTCGAGAATATCGAGGTTCGCCATGTAGTTGTTGCCAATCAAAAGCTGTATGTGAACAGGGAAGAAGGCTTTATAGGCTATGGACTTAAGAAGGATGAATTTGTTTGCGAATGTTCGGAGAGGGAAGGCAAAATGAAAGTGGTAAAAGTTGCCGACAAGGCCTTTATGGGTAAGGATATTATATATGTAAATGTGTTCAAAAAGAATGACGAACGCACCATTTACAACATGATATACCGTGATGGTAAAAAGGGTGCTGCTATGATGAAGCGTTTTCCTGTAACAGGTGTAACGCGTGATAAGGAATACGATCTGACCAGGGAAACCCCCGAGTCACAAGTGTTGTATTTTACGGCAAACCCTAATGGTGAGTCGGAGGTTGTTACCGTTCATCTGAAACCATTGCCTGGTTTGAGGAAACTGGAGTTTGATGTAAACTTCGCCGACCTCGCGATAAAAGCGAGGGGAACAATGGGTAATGTGGTTACCAAATATCCTGTGAAAAAGATCGTTCAGAAATCGAAAGGGGCGGGGATAGCGCATACAGAGAGAATATGGTTTGACGATACTGTTCACCGCATTAATAATACCGAGTATGGCACTTATCTCGGCGAGTTTTCGGGTGAGGATAAAATTTTAGGTATTACCCAAAGCGGGCATTATAAACTGTATTCATTCGATCTGTCGACTCACTTTGATGAAGATATTATTTTGATCGAAAAATTTGATCCGGCAAAACCGGTATCTGCTATTTATTATGATGGAAAGGATAAACAGTATTATGTAAAACGTTTTGTTGTTGAACCTACTGATAAAAAAGTTTTGTTTATCAGCGAGGCCGAAGGTTCAGTGCTCGAAGTCGCAACTACACAGGCTGCACCAGTAGTCGATATCATCTTCTCCAAAAAGGAAATAAAAAATAAGAAAATAAACCTCATTGAGTTCATTGAAATAAAAGGTCTCAAAGCAAAAGGAAATAAACTTACTGACCATAAAGTGAAGGAAGTTAACTTGCTGGAGTTAAAAGAGAAACCTCTTGCACCGCCACCTGTTGAAGAACCGGCTAAAGTTGCTGCCGCACCTCCTGTAAAAGCTGAGCCTAAAAAAGTTGCTGAATTACCTTCTAAAACTGTAAAGAAAAAAGGAAAGGGTGGGAAGCCTCCTAAGCAGACAAAGTTGGATATATAAGGTAGTAGTTTGGTCATTGATGTTAGGACATTATTGCAATTAAAATGAAGGGCAAAGAAATCAGAATCATCAGCATTTTTGATTGTAGGCCATACATTTCTAAGGGCAAAGTTTAAAATATTCTCAATGACCCAATCCTGGCCAACAATAAAAAAAGTATTCTCAAAAATATTTATTGGCTTTGGCATTTTTTCATTTATACTCATCGTGTTCTCCTTCACCCGCGTTCCATTTGACATCCACTGGTGGCTGGGAAAAAATGCGAGTGAATATTATTTCAAACCGGATCATATAGTTTTTCTTGGCGGCAGCGGCATGCCCAGTGAATCCAACCTTATCCGTATTTACTATACTTCCGCATTGGCAAAAAAATATCCTAAAGCAAAAGTGCTGGTCGCTCATCCGATTGATGAGGACGTTATAGCACTTATCCGGGAGGAAATGATCCAAAAGGGAATTGATTCATCACGTATAGAAATTGAAAAAAGAGGAACAAATACACGTGAACAGGCCATTATGATCGCTCAGGATTTTCCTGAAATGCCTGATCAAAACATTGTACTTGTCACTTCTCCCGAAAACATGATGCGCACCATGAAAGTCTTCTGGAAAGCAGGGTTTAAGCATGTGGGAGGAGAACCTGCCTTTGAAAATGCGATGTTTGTTGATCTTACCTATGATCATAAAAAAGTCGGAGGCAAAAAATATTCACCTAATGTTTCCTCTAACCTTGCCTTGCGCTATAATTTCTGGAATTACCTTAAATTGGAAATTACCTGTTTACGCGAGTTTGTAGCACTTGGCTACTATAAACTTAATGGCTGGATTTGATCCCCCTAATTTTCGTACCTTATTTTGTTCGTGATATTGCTTTCTGTACTATTTCTTAGTAACTTAAATTAATATTATAAACGCAATAGTGGGTTATGAAACAATTTAAATATGTGTGGTTTTGCTTATGTGTTGGATATACGCTTCTGAGTGCACAGGTAAATATAAATTTCCGGTCTAACTTACCATATCCTGGTCAAACCTGTGCCAATATATGGGGTTATGTGGATAGTCTTGGAAACGAGTATGCGTTGGTAGGTGCCTCAAAGGGTCTTTCAATAGTAAATGTTACAAATCCTGACAGTCCCTTTGAAGTGGTCCAGATCCCCGGCCCGGATAACTTATGGAAGGAAGTTAAAACCTGGGGTAAATATGCTTATGTGGTATCTGAAGGTGGAGGGGGCCTCCAGATTATTGATCTCAGAAAACTTCCGGGTACGAATCTTCCCAGCAAATATTGGGAAGTGAAATATATGGGCGATACCCTTGTCAGGGCTCATTCGCTTCATATCGATAATGGATTTGCATACCTGTACGGCGGAACATACAAAGGAGCTTTAATTTGCGATCTCGCTGATCCCTGGAACCCTGTTGCAGCAGGGCTTTTCAATATGAGTTATATTCATGACGGTTATGTCAGGAACAATGTATTATATGGGTCACATATTTATACAGGCTATTTTTCAATTATTGATGTCTCGAATAAATCAACACCAACATTAATCCAAACTCAAACCACTTCAAAACAGGCCACCCATAACACCTGGCTTTCTGATGACAGTAAAACACTTTTTACAACAGATGAAACCTCCGGTTCTTTCCTTGATGCTTATGATGTAAGCAATTCCGCTAATATAACGCTGCTTGATATGGTTCAATCTAATCCGGGATCAGGATCGGTGGTGCATAACTGTCATGTTAAAAGTGATTGGGTGGTTTGTTCGTATTATAAAGACGGTGTTGTGATCTTCGATGGACACCGGCCAACTAATCTCGTTCAGGTTGCTGATTTTGACACTGATACGGCCAACTCAGGCAATGGATATACGGGTGCATGGGGCGTTTATCCTTATCTTCCTTCAGGAACAATTGTGGTAAGTAATATTAACGAAGGGTTGTTTGTTTTATCCCCAACATACAAGCGCGCCTGTTATCTTGAGGGTAATGTAACAGATTCGGTAACGGCCTTGCCGATCAATACTGCAAATGTCGATATACTAACCACAAGTATAGTTGACAGTACAAAGTTAACCGGTGATTATGCGATTGGTACAGTTGTTCCGGGAACATATACGGTACAGGTTTCAAAATCGGGATATATTACACGAACCATTGGCGGAATTAACCTGTCTGCAGGTAATGTCACCACCCTCAATGTTAAACTAAAACCAGTTTCAAATTCCATTGATGATCAGAATGATGCGCTGAAATTTAATGTATATCCTAATCCTTTCAGTGATAAATTTTCGATTTGTTATTCTTTCATTGACGAACTATCCTCTGATGGCCACTTGATTGTAACAGATATTACAGGCCGTTTGCTTATTCAACAGGCCATTAAAAGCAAGACAGGCGTTATTTCAATTGAAGGTATACATGAGCGGGGTATTTATTTTGCTCAGATAACGAACGGAAATACAAAAAGCCATGCGGTTAAATTGTTGAAGCTGCAATAGCTCTGCGGACTTACATAGGATACCTGGCGGTTGCGGTTGTGTTCTGATCGCAAAAATCTTTTATCAAAAATTTGTAATATCCTGTAATGGCTATCATGGCTGCATTATCCGTGCAGTATTCAAATGGGGGAATAAATAGCGACCAATTGCTTTTCCGGGCCTCTTCTTCCAGGGCCTTACGTAATCCTTTATTGGCCGAAACTCCACCGGCAACAGCGATCCGGGATATGTTGTGTTGTTTTGCGGCCAGCTTCAATTTCGCGAGCAATATATCTATTATCGTTTTCTGAATGGAAGCACAGAGATCGGCTTTGTTCTTTTCAATAAAGTCATTTTCGCGTTTAACCTGTTCATTGATAAAATACAGGAAAGAGGTCTTTAATCCGCTGAAACTAAAATTAAGTTCAGGAATTTGCGGATGAGGAAATTTAAATTTGTCAGGGTTGCCTTTCTCCGCAAGTTGATCAATAAAAGGACCGCCGGGATAGGGAAGTCCCATTATCTTCGCGCTCTTGTCAAAAGCCTCACCGGCTGCATCATCAATGGTTTCGCCAATAATTTTCATTCCGAGGTGATCTTTCACCAACACAATTTGAGTGTGTCCGCCGGAAACTGTTAAACACAGAAAGGGGAACTCCGGATGTGGCTTGTCAGAATTATCGGTAATAAAATGAGCCAAAACATGAGCCTGCATATGGTGTACTTCGATGAGTGGAATGTTGAGCGCCATTGCGAATCCTTTAGCAAACGAAGTGCCGACCAGCAGCGAACCGATCAATCCGGGGCCGCGGGTAAAAGCGACAGCGCTTAATTGTTCTTTGGTAATATCAGCTTTTTTAAGGGCTGAATCAACCAAAGGGACTATATTTTGCTGGTGGGCTCTTGAGGCCAGTTCGGGCACAATGCCGCCATATTGCTGATGTATTCCTTGCCCCGCAACAATATTGGCAAGAAGTTTGCCATCCTGAATTACAGCTGCAGCTGTATCATCACAGGATGATTCGATCCCTAAAATGATTATTTTATTTGTATTGTTACTCACCGTCGCTTGTTAGAATCAATTTAAGATCGATAAGGTTTAAAGGTATCGTTTGTTTAAATTTGTCAATCAGGTAACAAACTGGTAATAAAGTTATTAAAAAAGCTGTTAAAATATCATTGTATGTGCTATTGACGATTGTTTTGTTAGTAGCCGGAAGCGTGTTGCTCCTCCGTTCTTCTGCCGTTCAAACTAAAATTGCGCACAGGTTGGCTTCATATTATTCAAACCAACTCCATACAGAGGTCAGGATCGGTGAAGTGGATATTGAATTCTTCAAAAAGCTTGTCCTTCGGGATGTTTATATCCAGGATGTGCATAAGGATACCCTGCTTTTCTTTAATGAGCTGAAGCTGGATGTCACCAATTTAAGTTTTGAAAAGCGCGAGTTGGCTGTATCCGGATTGGAGTTAGTAAATCCTAAGGTTAAATTGATCCAATATTCCGGTGAGAAGGATTTTAACTTTCAGTTCCTGATCGATGCCTTTTCAGGTAACGATACTACTTCTAAAGATCCGACAATTTGGCAGGTGAAATGCAGAGATATTATTCTTAAAGATTTGTTCTTCGCTTATAAGAATGAAGCCGATACAGTCAGCACAGAGGGAATGAACTATTCTGATATTTTATGCAGGAAAGTAAATGGCAATATCAGAAATATTCATTTTGAAAAGGATACTATTTATTTTGATATAGAAAAATTATCCGCGTACGAAAAATGCGGATTTGTTTTAAGCAGCTTATCCGCAAATACGAGCATTTCACCTAAAGGAATTATATTAAATGATCTGAGGATTATTACTCCCGGAAGCAGTATCAAAAGCGATTTTCAAATGAAGTACGACAAGTACGCCGATTTCCCTGACTTTATAACAAAGGTTAAAATGAAAAGTCATTTTGACAGCACCTGGGTAGAGGTATCCGATATTGGATATTTCGCGCCGGTTTTAAAAGATATTCATCAAACGGTATTTATATCAGGGAATATTAATGGGAAGGTTGATGCCCTGAAGGGTAAGAATTTGACGATACATTACGGAACTGCAACTCATTTCGATGGCAACATTGAATTAACAGGTATACCAAATGTTGATGAGATGATATTGAATATTAAAGTGAATAAGCTTACAACAAACAAAGGCGATCTGGAGCAAATGCCGGTTCCGCCTTTTGCTGAAGGTAAAACACTGAAGGTTCCTGATAACATGAAGTCACTGGGTCTCATTTCATTTCATGGAAGTTTCAATGGCTTCTTAAATGACTTTGTCGCTTTCGGAACCTTTTCGTCTGCATTGGGGAACGTTTCCTGTGATATGTCCATGAAGGAGGATCTTGATATCAAGAAACTGTTTTATAAAGGTAAGTTAAGATCATCAGGCTTTAACATAGGTAAACTGTTGCTGACAGATAAGATCCGAAATATCGCACTTGATGCTCATATTGATGGAAGTGGAGTGCAGAGTGATAATGCTGACGCTAAATTGAATGGGACAATCATACGTTTTGATGCAATGGGTTATAGTTATAAGGATGCGAAGGTTGAGGCGAGGTTATCAAGAAAAATATTTGATGGAACGTTGACTTTAAATGATGACAATCTGAAATTTAAATTTGAAGGAAATGTTGATTTCACTCAAAAGCTGCCGCAATTGAATTTTAATGCCGACATTACGCAGGCCAACCTTACCGCTCTTCATGTTCTTAAACGTGATACTTCGGTAGTAGTTTCCTCTGTTCTTCATTTTCAAATGAAGGGTAACTCTATTGATAATTTAACCGGGGTTGCGGAAGCACATAATACATCCGTTAGCATTGGTAAGGAGCACTTTGTTTTTAATGAATTTAAACTGACTGCCACAGATGATGCCCGCAGCAAACAGCTTCGTGTAAGCTCTGATTTTATTGATGTTGATGTTAAAGGGAAATACATATTCCAGGAGCTGGGTACTTCATTCGAAAACATGCTCAGTTTTGTTTTGCCGGCTTACTTCAGTTCCAGACAGATAAAGGCCCCGCAAGACCAGCAGTTTGAATTAAAAGCCAGATTCAAACACCCTGATGATTTTACAAAATTATTTTTACCAAAATTAGGGATCGCCGAAGGAACAACAATTGACGGAACCTATAATTCAACAATCCAGCAGCTGGTATTGGATATATCCTCCCCCCGGTTAAAAGTATTTGGCAACAAACTGGATAGTGTTGAATTAAAGGCCCGTTTGGAGAATAAAAAACTGAACCTGGACATAACCTCATCACAGGTAGCTATTACAGACAGTCTTTTGCTGAAAAACTTTGATGTAACTACCGGCACTCAAAATGATTCTTCCTTTTTCAATATTAAATGGAATAATCACTCAACTCCCGAATACCGGGCCGATATAAAAGCAAAAGCGGTATTCACTTCAGCTCCTGAGATAAAGTTCAGTTTTCTTCCTTCAGAAATAGTCATAACTGATTCAATATGGGCCATTAATTCAAACAACCAGGTAATCATTGATACATCCTGTATTTATGTCCATAACATGGAAATCTCTAATAATCGTCAGTACATACATATAAGCGGCAACTCTTCGAGATTTTCTTCGGATAGCATGCTTGTCAGGTTCACACAATTTAACCTTGCCAACCTGAACAGGTTCATGGTTAGTTCCGGCATTAAGCTGAAAGGTATTGTTGACGGACAAACACGTGTTGCCGGCATTTATTCCACACCGATGGTCATCAGCAATACAAATTTTACAGGCTTGAAAATAAATAATGAAGATATCGGGAATGGGTATGTAAAAACCATCTGGAACAGTGAGAAGGACGCGCTGGCGTTGAACGGATTGTTCAGTAAGGATATTCTTCCCGATATTATCTTTTCAGGATTTTATTATCCTAACAGGAACAACAGTATTGATATGAATTTAACGCTGAATACTCTCAGTCTGGATCTCGTAAAGCCTTTTATCAAAGATTATTGTAAAGATGTTGTCGGGCAATTTTCAGGGAATATGCTTCTAAAAGGGCCATTAAGTAATCCCGAATTAAGCGGTAAGCTTACAATAGATGCGCAAAGGGTAAGTGTTAATTACCTGGGAACATGGTATAGCTTCAAACATGATGTGATCATAGATAAGAATTCATTTGGGGTTGAGAACATGGTGTTATACGATCAGATCTATGAACAGAATAAAAAGGGTAACACACTTTCTGAAAAGGATAGAAGATCGGGGTCAGGTACCGCTATTGTGAATGGAAAAGTTTACCATGATAATTTCAAAAATTTCCAGCTTGACTTTGACATTACTCCGATAAAATTTATGGTATTGAATACGACTGAAGATCAGAACCCGCTGTATTACGGACAGGCCTACGTTACAGGACCCTATATTAATATATTCGGTTATATCAATAACATGATATTAATCACGGCGAATGTAAAAACTGACAAGGTCAATATTGCGAAGAAAAGCGGGAAAACTAAATTGTTTATTCCATTGTCAGGTACTACCGAAGTTTCGCAAAGTAATTTTATAACATTTGTGAATCACGATACAAGTGGAGTTAAGAAAGATAAGTACAAAGTGGATCTTAGCGGGTTACAGCTCGATTTCGACCTGGATGTAACCCCGGATGCGGAGATAGAACTGATATTCGATCAAAAGATCGGAGACGTTATTAAAGCGCGCGGGAACGGCACATTAAAGCTTGAGATCAATACGCTGGGTAAGTTCAATATGTATGGTAATTATACTGTGGAGAATGGAGATTATTTATTCACACTTCAAAATATCATCAACAAACGTTTCGATATAGAGCAGGGGGGGACAGTTAAATGGAGCGGCAGCCCTTACGATGCCGAAATGAACCTTAACGCGGTGTACAAATTAAGGACCTCTCTCAGCCCTCTTTTCCCCGGGGATTCTACCGGTACATATAAACGCAGATACCCTGTTGATTGTAAAATGATATTGTCAAATAAACTTATGACTCCGGATATCGCTTTTGATATTGACTTGCCGACTGTGAATGAGGGTACGCGCCGAGATGTGCGCAATATGGTGAATAATGACCTTGAAATGAACCGCCAGGTATTCTCATTGATGGTACTTGGCAGCTTTGTTACTCCGCAAACTCTCGTTGGTACCGGTGAAACAGGGAATGCCGGAAAAGCGGCTTCAAGTGAGCTGTTGTCGAACCAGCTGAGTAATATGCTTTCAAAAATCAGTAAAGATTTTGATCTTGGTGTTAAATACAGAGCGGGTGATAAGGTGAGTAATGAAGAATTACAATTGGCACTTTCTACCCAGTTATTTAATAACCGTTTGAGTATTGATGGCAATTTTGGTGTTTCCTCAAGAGTTGCGCAGAGCACCAATACACTTGTGGGTGATGTAAACATGGAATATAAACTTACAGATGATGGGAAAATACGCGTAAAAGCGTTTAACCGTACGAACGACAATGCGATCATTAACCTTAGTTCTCCCTATACGCAGGGAGTTGGTGTATTTTACAGAGAAGAGTTCAATACGATCGGAGATCTGTATAAGTACTACCTGTTTCGTTTTCAGAAAAAGAAAAAAGAACAGCCGGCAAATTAAGCCCGCGCAACCAGCAGTGGAATTTTTATTCCATGCCGCACTGCATCAACCGTGGTGCCCAGGAAGAGATCCTTCAGTCCCCTGTGTCCATGAGCTCCCATAACAAGTAATTCAGTCCCGCTTTTATTAACTATTTCGGGTATTACCTTTTTTGGATTGCCATAGCCGAGTGTAACATCAACCTTATAGCTAAGTGCTCTTAATTGTGCGGCATATTCATCCAGCCCTTTTCTGTCGGCCAGCGATTCGTAATCCCGGGTGTTTTTTCCGTGAATAATGGCCCCCGGTGTTTCAACAATATGAATAAGCAGGTACCTGGCTTTTGTCCCGCCTTGTAACAGCGCGTGACTGATGGTCTTAGAGTCCATATCCGAAAAATCCACCGCGATCGCAATGTTTGCATAATTTTTTCCCGGTTCAAGTTTCAATGAATGAAATGCGCTGTGTGGTTTATATGAAGAAAACCGGATGTTGTTAAGGAATGGTTTAAATGTGATATAAAACAAGAGGCAGCATGCGAAAATGCTGAGGGGTATTATGGTAAAAGCAATTACAGTCGGGTTCTCTGAAGTAATCAGCCATTCAACAATCGATTGAATTACAAGATTGATATTCAGGCCAACGATCACTATAACACAAAGCCATGCCGCAATCTTTGTTAGTCGGCCAATGGCAAATGTGCCCATCCTGTTCTTATCGCTTACAAAGTGTATGAGTGGAATGATGGCAAAGCCAAGCTGGAGGCTTAAAATAACCTGACTGAATACCAGAAGTTTTCCGGTTGCAGATTCCCCGGCTATATAGATGGTCAGGAATGCAGGGATAATTGCTATCAGTCGGGTCATGAGACGTCTTATCCAGGGCTGTATTCGGAGGTTAAGATAACCTTCCATGACTACCTGGCCGGCTAAAGTGCCTGTGATGGTAGAGCTTTGCCCGGCTGCTATCAGGGCAATGGCAAAGAGCATCGGCGCCCATTCG